>CAXTSK010000670.1:0-2964 GCA_964246655.1 uncultured Pyrinomonadaceae bacterium | reverse complement strand
CACCTTCGTCGCGGGCGAGGACGGGCTTGAGGCGAAGCGCGTCGCCGTCATCGGCCACGGCCTCTGGCGGCGACGCTTCGGCGGTGAGAGTTCGGTCGTCGGTCGCTCGGTCACGCTCGACGGTCAGGAATACACAATCGTCGGCGTGCTGCCCGCGGAGTTCAACTTCGCGCTGCTCGGCGACACGGAGGTCTGGACGCCGCTCGCGCCGTCGGCGGACGTGGCCGCGCGGCGTTACCAACACTGGCTGAAGGTCGTCGGCCGTCTCAAGCAGGGCGTGAGTCTCGAAGCGGCGCGGGCGCATCTGGCGACGGTCGCCTCGCGCATCGAGCAGGACGACCCGGGCGCGCACGCGGGCGTCGGCCTGCGCGCCGTCCCGCTTCAGGAGGAGTTCGTCGGCTCCGTGCGCCCCGTGCTCTTCGTGCTGCTCGGCGCGGTCGGGTTCGTGCTGCTCATCGCGTGCACGAACGTCGCGAATCTTTTACTCGCGCGCTCGGCGGCGCGGCAGAAGGAGATGGCCATCCGCGCCGCGCTCGGCGCGAGCCGCGGGCGCGTGATGCGTCAACTCCTGACCGAGAGCGTGCTGCTCTCTTTAGTCGGAGGGGCGGCGGGGCTCGTGCTCGCGCTGTGGGGCGTGGATGTGCTCGTCGCGTTGATACCGGCCGCGCAGCGCATGCAGATGCCCTACCTGCAAAACCTCTCGCTCAGCCGCGACGTGCTGCTCTTCGCCTTCGGACTCTCGCTTTTGACGGGCGTGCTCTTCGGACTGACGCCCGCACTCTCGGCCTCGCGCACAGACCTGCAAGGCGCTCTGAAGGAGGGCGGGCGCAGCACCGTCTCGCGTGGGAGCCGTCGCCTGCGCGACCTGCTCGTCGTCGCCGAGGTGGCGCTCGCGCTCGTGCTGCTCGTCGGCGCGGGGCTCTTGATGAAGAGCCTCGTGACGATGCTCAGGGTTGACCCCGGCTTCGACACTCGCAACCTCTTGACGATGAGGATCGCGCTCCCGCCCTCGCGCTACAACGAGGACGCGAAGGCCACGCGTTTCTATGACGAGGTGTTGCGGCGCCTCTCGACGGTGCCGGGCGTGCGCGGCGCAGCGCTGACGAGCAACCTGCCGCTCGCGGGCGACGGCGGGACGGGGACGCCGCAGGTCGTCGGACGCTCGACACCCGCTTCGGAACTGACCGAGGCGCACCTGCGCACCGTCAGCGCCAACTACTTCGAGTTGTTGGGCGTGCCTCTCGTCAAGGGCCGCGCCTTCGCCGAGCGCGACGACATGGCGGCCCCGCTCGTGCTGCTCATCAATAAGACTTTCGCCGAGCGCGTCTTCCCCGGCGAAGACCCGATAGGCCGCCGCGTCACGTTCAAGTTCACCAGTGACACGCAGTTCGAGATCGTCGGCGTCGTCGGCGACGAGAAGGTGACGAGCCTCGACGCGCGCACCACGCCCGTCATCTACTTCCCCTCGCGGCAGGACTCTTACTTTGACTCTGCCGCGCTCGTCCTGCGCACGGACGCGGCAGACCCGCTGACCTTAGCGCCCGCGGTGCGTGGCGAAGTGAGCGCGCTCGACCCCGAGGTGCCCGTCTTCGCCGTGCAGACGTTGGAGCAGATGGTGGCGGGCTCTCCCTCGACCTTCGTGCGACGCTATCCGGCTTACCTGACGGGCGTCTTCGCGTGCGTCGCGCTGCTGCTCGCGCTGGTCGGCATCTACGGCGTCGTCTCCTACGCGGTCGCGCAACGCACGCACGAGATCGCCGTCCGCGTCGCGCTCGGCGCGCGCACGCGCGACGTGCTCCGACTCGTCCTCGGCCACGGCCTGCTGCTCGCGCTCGGCGGCATCGCTTTGGGCGCGGTCGGCGCGCTCGCGCTCACGCGACTCATCTCGGGTCTGCTCTTCGGCGTCTCGGCCGCAGACCCCACAGTCTACGGTCTCGTCGCGCTGCTGCTCGCCGCCGTCGCGTTGCTCGCCTGCCTCGTTCCGGCGAGGCGCGCGACTAAAGTCGATCCGATGGAAGCACTGCGTTACGAATGAAGTGATAAGCAAGGAGAAGTCATGAGGACACTGTGGCAGGACGTGCGGTTCGGGCTGAGGCTGCTTTGGAAGAGGCCGGGATTCACGGCCGTGGCGCTGGCGGTGTTGGCGCTGGGGGTGGGCGCGAACACGGCCATCTTCTCGGTCGTCAACGCGGTGCTGTTGAAGCCGCTGCCGTACCCGGGCGCGGAGCGCATCGTCGCCTTCGACGGCGTCAACCCGTCGAAGGGCATCGACGAGAGCAACATGAGTGCGCCCGACTTCGACGACTGGCGCGAGCAGACGCGCTCGTTCGAGGCGCTGTCGATGTACTCGGCGGGCAACGCGAACATGGGGGGCGGCGGCGAGCCGGAGCGCGTGGGCGCGGCCGCCGTCACGCCGGAGTTCTTCCGCGTCATCGGCGTGGGCGCGGCGCGCGGGCGGGCGCTGCTGCCGGAGGACGGCGAGTCGGGGCGCGAGCCCGTCGCCGTCATCAGCCACGCGCTCTGGGTCAGGCGGTTCGGCGCAGACCCCGCGGCGGTCGGCGGCACGATAGACCTGAGCGGGCGGAAGCTGGAAGTCGTCGGCGTCATGCCCGCCGGCTTCGACTTCCCGCAGCGCACAGAGGTCTGGGCGCCGCTCCAACTCGACGTGGCGAAGGAGCCGCGCGACAACCGCGCTTTCTCGGTCGTCGGCCGCCTCCGCGAGGGCGTCACGCTCGAAGCAGCGCAGGCCGAGCTGGACGCGGTCGCCACGCGGCTCGCGCAGGAGTACCCGTTGACGAACGCGGGCTGGGGCGTCGATCTCGACCCGCTCAAGGACGAGCTGGTCGGCCGCCTGAAGACGACGCTCTTCATGCTGCTGGCGGGCGTCGGGCTGCTGCTGCTGATCGCGTGCGCGAACGTGGCGAACCTGCTGCTCGCCCGCGCGGCCGGGAGGCGTCGCGAGGT
>CAXTSK010000669.1:0-2964 GCA_964246655.1 uncultured Pyrinomonadaceae bacterium | reverse complement strand
TGTGGAGGTCGCGCTTGCGGATGAATTCGAGGTTCATGCCCAGACGCTCCGCGCGCGACTTGATGCAGGTGAGCGCGGCCTGCGCCGACTCCTGCATCACCTCGCCGAGCTTGCCCGTCAGGGTGACCCCGCCGCGCCCGTTCGTAAGCGTCGCTTCGATTTGAAGGACTTCGCCGCCGACCTCCGTCCAAGCCAGGCCCAAAGCCAGTCCGACCTCGGAGGTGGCGGCCATGTCGGCTTGGCGGAAGCGGATGGGGCCGAGCATCTCGCGGACGGCCTCGGCGTTGATGGTCATCTTGAAGCTTTCGCCCTTCGCCTCGCCGACGAGCTTGCGCGCGACCTTGCGGCAGCAGGAGCCGATCTCGCGCTCAAGATTCCGCACGCCCGCCTCGCGCGTGTAGTGGCGGATGATTTCGAGGATGCCTTCGTCCGTGAACTCGACCTGCTCGGTGTTGAGCCCCGCGCCCTCGGCCTGCTTGCGGACGAGGTGGCGTTTGGCGATCTCAAGCTTCTCGCGCTCGGTGTAGCCCGACAGGCGCAGAATCTCAAGCCGGTCTTGCAGCGGCGGCGGGATCGTGTGCAGCACGTTCGCCGTCGCGATGAAGAAGACCTTCGAGAGGTCGTACTCGACATCCAGGTAGTGATCCTGGAACGTCGAGTTCTGCTCCGGGTCTAAGACTTCGAGCAGCGCCGCGCTGGGGTCGCCGCGGAAGTCCGCGCCGAGCTTGTCCACCTCGTCGAGGAGGATGCAGGGGTTGACCGCCCCGGCCTTCTTCATCATCTGGATGATCTGGCCGGGCAGCGCGCCGATGTACGTGCGCCGGTGTCCGCGAATCTCCGCCTCGTCGCGCACGCCGCCCAGCGAGAGCCGCACGAACTTTCTTCCGGTCGCGCGCGCGATTGATTTACCCAGGCTCGTCTTGCCGACGCCCGGCGGGCCGACGAAGCAGAGGATGGAACCCTTCGGGCTCTTCACCAACTGCCGGACGGCAAGGTGTTCGAGGATGCGGTCTTTAATCTTTTCGAGACCGTAGTGGTCGTCGTTCAAGACCTCCTCAGCCTTCGTGATGTCGCGGATCTCCTTCGACTTCTGCTTCCAAGGCACGCTCAGCAGCCAGTCGATGTAGGTGCGCGAGACCGTCCCTTCGGCCGACATCGGCGGCATGGCTTCGAGGCGGTGCAGCTCTTGCAGAGCCTTCTCCTTCGCCTCCTCGGACATGCCGGCCTCTTCGATGCGCTTACGCAGCTCCTCCATCTCGGCCTTCTCGTCCTTGCGGCCGAGCTCCTTGTGGATGGCCTTGATCTGCTCGTTGAGGTAGTACTCCTTCTGCGCCTTCTCCATCTGCCGCTTGACGCGCGCCTGGATGGTGCGGTCGAGCTGGCGCTTGTCTACTTCAACTTCAAGCAGCTCGACCAGCCGTTGCAGACGGCCGTGCGTGGAGAAGATTTCGAGGAGCCCCTGCTTGTCCTCGACCGAGATTTTGAGCTGCGAGGCCAGGGCGTCCGCGAGGTGCGAGGGGTCTGTGTTGCGGAGCGCCGTCTGCAAGGCGTCGGTCTGCATCTCGGGCGCGAGGCGGACGTGCTGCTCGACGAGCTGGCCGACCCTTTGCATCAGCGCATCGATGCGCGGCCCCGACTCGGGGGCGGCCGGCGCGCGGCGGACGGTGGCCGTGAAGGCGCCGTTGTCGTTCTCAACGCGGATGGTGGTGGCGCGCTCGCGCCCCTCGACGACGACCTTGGTCTGGCCGTTCTCCTGGCGCTGCGCCTGGAGAATGCGGGCGACGGTGCCGACCGTGTAAATCTGGTCGGGGTTGGGCTCGTCGATGGAGGCGTCGTGCTGGGTGGCGAGGAAGATCGTGCGGTCGGTGGCGAGCGCATCTTCGAGCGCGCGCACCGAGCCGGGCCGGCCGATCTTGAAGGCGACCTTGGTGAAAGGGAAGATCACGACATCGCGGATGGGCACCATCGGCAGCCGCACGATGTCGGTGGGTGTGCGATCAGAATATTCTTCCATAAATTAAAAAAGCTTCGGCCGAACCTTAGAGGGCACAAAGGGCGAGCCGCTCTTGCAAGCTCCGCTCGCCCCGCTGCTGTAGGCTCTAATTCTAAATCATTTTGCGCGCCCTTGTCACCGGCACTCCGAAAATAAGCGCGGGCCGGGGCCGGGCGCGCCTTAATCTTCCTGCCGGGAGGCGCCCGGGCCGAGCTTCTTCAACAAGTCGGCAGCCGCCGCCGGGTCAAGCGACTTGAGCCGCTCGTGGTACGCGGTCGCCGAGCGACTCTCGCCGAGCGCGGCGTGTGCGAGGGCGAGGGCGAAGACGGCGTGGGCGTCGTCGGACTTGAGTTCGAGGGCGCGCCGGTAGGAGGCGACGGCGTCGCGGTGCCGCCCGAGGAAAGCATAGGCGAGGCCGAGCCGGTAGTGCGCCTCCTGGTAGTCGGGCCGGATGTCGATGATGCGCCTGAAGGTCTCGGCCGCCTCCTCGTGACGGCCGAGGTAGCCGTAGGTGTTGCCCAGATAATGGAGAGGCCCCACGGCGCGCGGCTTTATCCTGACCTCGTGCTCGAACGCCTCGGCCGCCTCCTCGTAGCGACCCAGTTCGTAGAACATGCTGCCCGACCAGTCGTACGCACACTCGTCGTCCGGGCTCAACTCCCTGGCGCGGCGGAAGGCGCGCTCGGCCTCTTCGTAACGGCCCGTCCGGTAGTAGACCGCGCCGAGGCCGCAGTGGGCGCACGAGTCCTCCTGAAGACTGAGCGCCTTCTTGAACGAGGAGCGGGCCTCTTCTATACCGCTCCATCCGGAGGAGGGTGTCGCCGAGGTCTACGTAGGGGCGGGCCTGGCCCGGCATGAAGAAGTTTGCTTCGCGGAAGGCGGCGGCGGCCTTCCGGTACTGGCCGGCGTTGAGGTGTTGCATGCCCGCCGCGTAAGAGCGCTCGCCGAGCATCCTCGGGATTCGTTGGAGG
>CAXTSK010000668.1:0-2967 GCA_964246655.1 uncultured Pyrinomonadaceae bacterium | reverse complement strand
CTCCGAACAGACGTAGACGGTGCCGCGCGCGTCCTCAAGCTTGACGGAGTATTCGCGCGCGGGCAGGCCGCTCAGCTCGAACCCGCGCTCGTACTTCATCCCCACCTTCAACTCGGCCCGTCGCCTCCCGTTGACATCCTTCCGTGCGAGCCTTTCGATCTCGGGCGTGACGAGCAGCTCCCAGGCCAGCTCGGCGACCTCGTCGAGGTAGGGCGCGACGCCGTAGGAGAACTTTACCGAGCGGCCGCCGCCGCCGAGCGGCCCGCCCCCGTGAGAGCCTTTCTTAGACCAGACGACGAAGGTCGTCGCGTCGTCCGTCGCCGCGGTGTAACGCAGGCCCGAGGCGCTCAGCCCGCGCCCCTGAACGCGCTGCTCGACGGCGGCGGGCCGCTTCGGCATCTTCGCCGTGAAGCCCTCGCCCGCGGGCGAGAGCACGATCCACTCAAGCGTGGTCTGTGCGGCCGTCGCCCACGCGCAGAGCATTACGGCGAGCAGCGCGAGCGCCAGGCGGGTGAGAGCTTTCGACATCGCCTCGACTCCTCGGGAAGGGGAGCGCGCCGTCTTAGAGGTAACGCTCGCGGAGGATGCGGACGTGGTGGGCCTCGTGGCCGGCGATGACGTAGGCCAGCGCGCGGACGGTGACCTCGTTGCCGCTGGCGGTGCCGCGGCGCGCCCAAGCCTCGTTCGAGAGGTGGCGGAACAGGTGGATGGTCGAGGCGCGCACCGACTCGAACTCGTCGATGAGACTGGAGAGCGTGCGCGCGTCGAAGTCCACGGCAGCCATCCACTCGTCCTGCTCCATGCCGGGTAGGGGCTGCGTGTCGCCGCGCGCGAAGGCGAGCGCGCGGTACGCGAAGATGCGCTCGCCGTCGTTGACGTGCCCGACCAACTGCTTGACGCTCCACTTGCCGGGCTCGTACCTGTGCGCGCCCTTTTCTTCCGAGAGGCCGCGCAGCAGCGCGAGCGTCTCCGCGCCCTGTCGCTCCAACGTCTCGACCAGATCGGCGTCGGGCACGAGCGAGACGTACTTCTCGTAATAAGGCGCGTATTCGTTCGCCTCGGGTCTGACGGGGGCCGGTGCTGACATCTCATTCACTCCTTCATAAGGGGGTTGATGGTTGAACCGGTTCAGGTACGTCGCGGGAAAGGCGTCAAACACAGAGACACAGAGGCACAGAGATACGGCTTGTTGAGCTATAGACAACAAGCCGTGTCTCCGTGCCTCTGTGTCTCTGTGTTAAAAACACTCTCGTCAACTTCCCACGACGACTTAAAAGCGCGCGACTATTCCTGCGCGTGCGAGTAACCGGGCTTGCCGTCGAAGTTGTAGAGGTTCTCGGTCTTGATGAAGTCGAGCCCTGCCTCCGCGAACCTCGATAGGAGCGAGGCCACCTGCCCGTTCCCGATTTCGCTGGCGCCCCCCTCGGCGACGAAGCGGCAGCGCCAGTGGTCGGAACAGAACGTCTCGGTCGCGCCGCCGGGGTAGACCTTCACGCCGCGGTTGGCGATGGAAGAAAGCTTCAACCCCTCGCCCGACAACTTCTCGACCGCAGCGCCGAGGTCGTTCGGGGAGCCGCCCGACCAGTCGAGGTACACGTCCACGCCCGCGAACTCCTTGTTCTCCGCGACCGCCGCGCGCGCCGCGCCTCCGGCAGTAGACGCAGCCTCGCCGCCCTCGCCCGCCTTGTAGCTCACGGCCTTCAGAGCCTCCGGCTTCTGCCCGATGCGCGCGACGACGGCCTCCGCGAACTCGCGCGTGCCGACCTTCTCCTTGCTCACACCTTCTTTATAAATGTCGTACGTGTGGACGCCGTCCTCCATCGTCCGGAGCCAGGCGTTGTGCGCCAACTCCGCCACGTCCGTCTGCCCGATGTGGACGAGCATCATCACCGCACCCAGAAAGAGCCCCGAAGGGTTCGCGAGGTTCTGACCCGCGCGCCGCGGCGCCGAGCCGTGGATGGCTTCGAACATCGCGATGTGCTCGCCGATGTTGGCCGAGCCCGCTAAACCGACACTACCGGCAATCTGCGCCGCCACGTCCGACAGCACGTCGCCGTAGAGGTTCGGCAGCACCAACACATCAAAATTCTCCGGCGCGTCGGCCAGCTTGGCCGAGCCGATGTCCACGATCCAGTGCTCGTTCTCGATGTCCGGGTACTCGGGCGCGATCTCTTCGAAGATTTTGTGGAAGAGGCCGTCCGTAATCTTCATGATGTTGTCTTTGGTGAAGCACGTCACCTTCTTCCGGTTGTTGCGCCGCGCGTACTCGAACGCATACCGCACGATCTTCTCCGTGCCGGGGCGCGAGATGAGCTTCAAGCACTGTGTGACCTGACCCGTCTGCCTGTACTCGATGCCGCCGTACACGTCCTCCTCGTTCTCGCGGACGATGACGACATCCATCACCGGGTGCTTCGTCTCCACGAACGGGTGGTACGACACGCACGGCCGCACGTTCGCGTACAGCCCGAACGTCTTCCGCACCGTCACGTTCAGACTCTTATACCCCCCGCCCTGCGGCGTCGTAATCGGCGCCTTCAGAAACACCTTCGTCCTTCGCAACGAGTCAAACGCCTCCGGCGCAACCCCCGCCGGGTTCCCCGCGAGATAGACCTTCTCGCCTATCTCAATCTCTTCGATGTCGAGCCTCGCGCCCGCGCCTTCTAGAATCCGCAACGTCGCGTCCATAATCTCCGGCCCGATGCCGTCGCCCCGCGCCACTGTAATGGGAGTGTTTGCCATGATGCCCGCCTTCCGCCTTTCCGCTTTCCGCCTGAGGTTAATTGCAACTACACGCCGTCACACGCGTCGGGAACGCGCCGGCCTCAACCCACAAAAAAATCTTCCCTTAAGTGACCCCGACATATAACATCCCCCCCACGGCCCTGACAACCGCCGCCAGAGACGTGAAAGCCCCGCCCGGTTAAGAGCGGGACTTTCCTTTTATATAGCTGAGCGGGATTTTGT
>CAXTSK010000667.1:0-2984 GCA_964246655.1 uncultured Pyrinomonadaceae bacterium | reverse complement strand
CGAACGGGTCGGGCACGAACCGCTCGGCGGTCAGCGCGGGCCGGCGCAGGTAGCCCCGCGCGAGGCATTCGCCCCCGACGTAAATCTCCCCCGCGACGCCCGCGGGGACGGGCCGCAGGTGGGGGTCGAGCAGGTAGATTCGCGTGCCCGCGAGCGGGTGGCCGATGGGCAGGTCGGCCCCCTCCGTCAGGGACGCGCCCGCCGGCAGCTCGTAGACGGTCGAGGTGATGGTGGCCTCCGTCAGCCCGTAGACGTGAACGAGCGGCACGCCGAACTTCTTCCAGGCGGCGAGGGTTCCCGGCGAGATTTTTTCGCCGCCGATGATGACGCAACGCAGCGAGTCGGGCAGCCGCGACCCGAGCGAGGGGAGTTCCCTCACCCACGCGTGCCAGTAGGCCGTGGGGAGTTCGACGAGGGTCACCCGTCTGGCCGCGAGCTCCCGCAGCAGCTCCGACGAGGAGGGCGGGAGCGACTCTTCGCGAAGCACGACGGTGGCCCCGCACGTGAGCGCCGGGAAAATCTCTTCCAGCGCCACGTCGAAGCTCGACGAGGCGAATTGCAGGAAGCGGTCTCCGGGCCGCAGCCCGAGCCGCTCGGCGAAGGCCGCGGTGTAGCGCGTGAGCGCATCGTGCGCGACGAGCACCCCGTTGGGCCGCCCCGTCGAGCCCGACGTGTAGATGGCGTAGGCGAGGTTATCGTCTGCCGCGGCGGGCGCGTCCGGGTTCTCTTCCGGCTCGCGCGCCACCTCTTCGGCGGCCGCGTCCAGGCAGATGACCGGCGTGCCGCGCGCGGGCAGCCCCGCCTTCAAACCCTCGCTCGTGAGGACGAGCGACGCGCCCGAGTCCGCGAGCATGTAGGAGACGGCCTCGCGCGGGTACGCGGGGTCGAGCGGCAGGAAAGCGCCGCCCGCCTTGAGCACGCCGAGCAGCGCGACGAGCATCTCCAGCGAGCGTTCGAGGTAGACGCCGACGAGCATCTCTGGCCCGACGCCGCGACGCGCGAGATAGCGCGCGAGTCGGTTCGCGCGCCGGTTCAACTCGTCGTAGCTCAACTGACGTTCGCCATGCACGGCCGCGACGGCGCGCGGCATGCGCCGGGCCCGGGCCTCGAAGAGTTGCTGGACGCACCGCCCCGCGCCGGCCGCGCCTTCGCCTTCGGGCGCGGCCGTGTAAGCGCATGCCTCTTCGTCCGTCATGAGCGGCAGTTCCGAGAGGCGCCGCTCCGGGTCGGCGACCACGGCCGCGAGCAGGTTTTGGAAGTGGCGCATCATCCGCGCCACCGTGGCCTCGTCGAACAGCTCGGCGGAGTAGATGACAATCCCGGCGAGGCCGCGCGCGCCCTCCGACATCATCAGGTTGAAGTCCGTCTCGGACGACTCCTGGCGTACGTCGAGCGGCTCGACGGTCAGCCCGCGCACCCGCAGGGGCCCGACCGGTGCGTTCTGTAGCGTGAACTCGACCTGGTAGACGGGCGCGCGGTTGAGGGTGCGCTGCGGCTGTATTACCTCGATCAGCTTTTCGAGCGGCAGATCCTGGTGGTTGAAGGCGTCGAGGGTCACACGGCGCGCGCGGCCGAGCAGCTCGCGGAAACTCGGGTCTCCCGAGAGGTCGAGGCGCATCACGAGCATGTTGACGAGGAAGCCGATGAGCCCCTCTGTGTCGGGATGGTTGCGGTTGGCGACGGCCGAGCCGACGACGATGTCCGTCTGCCCCGTGTAACGGTGGAGCAGTGTGTCGAAGGCCGCGAGCAGCGTCATGAAGAGCGTCACGCCCTCGCGCCGGCTCAGGGCGGCCAGTTCCCGCGAGAGCGACTGGGGCAGCACGAAGGAGTAGTCGGCGCCGCGGAAGGTCGAGACCGCGGGTCGCGGGCGGTCGGAGGGGAGTTCGAGCGACTGGGGTATCCCGGCCAACTGCGCGCGCCAGTAAGAGAGCAGTTCGTCGAGCGCGCCGCCCTGAAGGCGGCGGCGCTGCCACAGCGCGAAGTCGGCATATTGAATCGGCGGCTCGGGCAGCGGCGACGCGTCTCCCGCGGCGAACGCCTCGTAGAGCGCGCAGATTTCGCGGCACAGTACCCCGACCGACCAACCGTCCCAAACGGTGTGGTGCAGCGTCAGGAGCAGCGCGTGCTCCTGCCCGCCGAGCCGCAGCAGGAGGGCGCGCATCACCGGCCCGCGCGCGAGGTCGAAGGGGCGGCGCGCCTCTTCGAGGTTGAGCCGCTCGCGCTCGCGCTCGCGCTCTTCCGGCGCCAGCCCGCTCAGGTCGCGCACGGGCAGCGGCGCGTAGGCGAACGGCCCGACGCGCTGCACGGGGCGACCCTCGACCGCGGGGAAGGTCGTCCGCAGAATCTCGTGGCGCCGCGCCACCTCGTTGAGACTGCGCTCAAGCGCCGCCGCGCCCAGCGGCCCCCTGATGAGGAGCGACTGGGAGCAGTTGTAGAGCGGGTCGCCCGGCTTGAACTGGTCAAGGAACCAGAGCCTCTCCTGCGAAAAGGAGAGCGGCGACTCTTCTTCCCGCTGCCGCGGCGTGATGCCGCGCGACTGCTCGAAGCCCTCTTCGGCGAGAAGCCGCTGGAGAAGTTCCTGCCGATGGCCTGCGAATGGTTTCTCGTTCATGCGGGGTTCTCCTCACGCTGTCGGGTGCATGCATGTGTCAGCGGGTGCGTTGTTGCAGAGCCTCTTCGACGGCCGTGTCTGACATCGCGCCGACCGCCTTCACCATCAGCGCGATCTTTTCGGCGCTCCCGGGACTGGCCTCGTTCGCGAGGATCAGGCGCGAGAGGGCGGCGACGGTCGGAGCCTCGAAGAAGTTCGAGAGCGGCAGTTGCGTCTGCAAGGTTTCGTTAACCCGGGAGACGAGTTGTGTCGCCAGCAGGGAGTGGCCGCCGAGGTCGAAAAAGCTGTCTTCAACGCCGACCCGCTCGACGCCGATGACCTCCGCCCACAGCCCGGCCAGCAACTCTTCGAGCGGCGTGCGCGGCGCCACGTA
>CAXTSK010000666.1:0-2984 GCA_964246655.1 uncultured Pyrinomonadaceae bacterium | reverse complement strand
CGCGAGGAAGTTGCGCCCGCCCGCGCCGAAGACCCAACCCGTGCGCACGACCGAGGTGCGGGCCGAGGCAGCCTGCGCGCGCCGCTCGCCTTCGAGCTTCGCCGCGCCGTACGCGCTTAAGGGGTGCAGGTCGTCGCGCTGCGTGTAGAAGTGGTTCTCCTTGCGCCCGTCGAAGACGTAGTCGGTCGAGATGGTGACGAAGGACGAGCCGGAGAGACGCGCGGCCGTCGCCAGCGCCTCGATGCCCTGCGAGTTGACGAGGAAGGCGCGCTGCGGGTCGAGCTCGCAGCCGTCCACATCCGTCCAGGCGGCGCAGTTGACGGCCGCGTCGGGGCGCAGGCTCTTGAACGTCTCGCGCACGGCGCGCTCGTCCGTGATGTCGAGTCCTTCGTGGTCGAAGGCGAAGACCTCGTCGCCGCGCGCGCGGCAGTGTTGCGTCAGCGCCGAGCCGACCAGGCCGGCCGCGCCTGTGATTAAGACTTTCATAAAAAAGGTAGTCAGTAGACAGCAGTCAGTAGACGGTAGAAAGCTTTAACAGCGGGGCCGTCAGGACGCAAGTGACCGCGCCCGCAGGGAGGAGCCCTACTGTCTACTGACTACTTCACTCCCGTACTGCTTCTCGTAGTAGTCGCGGTAGGCGCCGCTTCTGGCGCGCTCGACCCAGTCGGCGTGCTCTTCGTACCAGCGGATCGTTTTCTGAAGTCCCGACTCCCACGTCTCGCGTGGCCGCCAGCCCAGTTCACGCTCCGCCTTCGCAGGGTCGATGGCGTAGCGGCGGTCGTGGCCCGGTCGGTCTTTGCCGAACTTCAGCAGCGCGCGCGGCTTGCCTAAGAAGTCGAGGACGGACTCGGCGACCTCGATATTCCGCCGCTCGTTGCGCGCGCCGATGTTGTAGACCTCGCCCGCCTTCCCTTCAAGCATCGCGGCCAGCACCGCCCGGCAGTGGTCTTCCACATAAATCCAGTCGCGCACGTTCCGCCCGTCGCCGTAGACTGGGATCGGCTCGTCATTCGAGGCGTTGGCGAGCATCAGCGGCAGGAACTTCTCTGGGAACTGGCGCGGGCCGTAGTTGTTGCCGCAGCGCGTCGTGACCGCGTCGAGCCCGTGCGTATGGTGTGCGGCGCGACACAAGTGTTCGGCCGCGGCCTTCGAGGCCGAGTACGGGCTGTTGGGCGCGAAGGGCGAGTCCTCGTTGAAGAAGGCGTCGTCGCGCTCGGGCAGGCTTCCCATCACCTCGTCGGTGCTGACCTGGAGGAAGCGGCCGACCCCGCGCTCCCGCGCGGCGTCTAACAGGACTTGCGTGCCGAGGACGTTGGTGCGGACGAACTCGTGGGCCGAGTGGATGCTTCTATCGACGTGACTCTCGGCGGCGAAGTTGACGACGAAGTCCGTCCCTTCTTCCAAAGCGGAGAGGACGGCCCCCGCGTCGCAGATGTCGCCGCGGACGAAGCGGTGGCGCCCGTCTTCAACGTCTCTGAGGTTGTCGAGGTTGCCGGCGTAGGTCAGCGCGTCGAAGTTCATGACGCGGGCGCGCGGCAACTCTTCCAAAATCAGCCGGACGAAGCACGAGCCGATGAAGCCCGCCCCGCCCGTCACGAAGATATTCTTCACGTTCCCTATGCGACGCACCGCCCGGTGGTTTGTACAGCTTCAGCCCGCCCGGGCACCTGCGTGCCCCGAAAAAAAAGTTAAATAACCATTGACAAGTCAGCGAATTTAGCATAAAACCTCTCCCCGCTTCTATCAGCAGGAAGTTCTAACGTTGGTCGGAAACCTCGTTCGTTAAATCGCCCTGACTTTGCTCTCCCGACAAGGCTTCCTTTGCAACCACCCATCGCGAGCGCTTAATTCTTCCGCCGCCGCCACCCTAAGCCACCCAGCGTCTTTCTGACGGCATGAAGATCAACCCGACGTTAAAGGCAGACCCGCCCGCCCCCTTGCACCGTGTCGTGAGGGGTGGTCGCTGCCCGCGCCGGGCGAGCGCTCCGCATCTTCCAGAAAAAAGAGGAGATTCTGCTATGTCACACATCCGCCTAAGTTTGAGAGCCTTGGCCCTGTTCACCTTCATCATCGCCGTCTCGTCGGCGGCGCAAGCGCAGGCCACGCGCACGTGGGTCTCGGGCGTCGGCGACGACGTTAATCCGTGCAGCCGGACGGCCCCGTGCAAGACGTTCGCGGGCGCCATCTCGAAGACCGCCGCCGGCGGCGAGATCGACGCGCTTGATCCGGGCGGGTTCGGCGCCGTCACCATCACGAAGAACATAACCCTTGACGGCGGGACGGGCTCAGGCTGGGCCTCGATCCTCGCCAGCGCCACCAACGGCGTCAACGTCAACGACAGCGCGACCGCCACGCCGATGACCATCGTCGTCACGCTGCGCAACCTCTCGATCAACGGCGCCGGGACGACGCTCGGCCTGAACGGCGTCAACTGGACATCCGGCAAGAGGGTCAACGTCGAGCACTGTCAGATCTTTAACTTCTCGAACACGTCCATCAACGTCGCGCTGACCGCCGCCAACACCGGCGCCTTCCTCACCGTCTCCGGCTCAAGCCTCTACAACACCAACCGCGGCCTCAGCCTGTCGAACACGTCCGCCGGGCAGTTCGTGTCGGCCGTCGTGTCCAACACCACCATCGCGAACATGGCCGCCGACGGCGTGCGGGTTCAGACGGCCGGGCACGTCTCGTTGGATCACTGCAACATCTCCCACAACGTCAACGGCATCAACATGTCGACCGGCGCCGGCACCTCGGCCAACATCATCAACACCGTCGTCAGCAACAACACGGGGACGGGCCTGATCAACAACGCGGCCACCTCCCGCATCGGCGGCTCGACCTTCATCGAGAACACGACACCCATCTCGATGACGGTCAATAACGCCGTCAAGACGTTCGGCACCAACAACATCGAGGGCACCATCACAGGCGGCTCGATGCAGTTGACGCCCACGCAGTAGGGCGCATGGCCTTCTGCTGCG
>CAXTSK010000665.1:0-2986 GCA_964246655.1 uncultured Pyrinomonadaceae bacterium | reverse complement strand
CACTGTCATTTTACTCTACTCGTTAATCCACTTCTTGATGTAGCGTCCATATAGGGATGATCTCGGTTGGTTATGCGGGCTCGACGCCTTTCGTCAGGCTCGCCGCGACCGACTCGGCGACGGAGTAACAGATGCGCGCCGAAGGCAGCACGTCTGCGACCGTGGGGCGTAGACGTGCTCTGGCCCCGAGCGCGCGGACGAACTCGACGACCTCGTCGTAGCCGCCGTTACGCACGTCCTCCGGCTGGCTGTCCGCCGCCTCTTCGACTTCGAGGCGTCCGCCGCGCCAGCAGCGCAGGAGCTTCTGCGAGCCCGAGCCGCACACAACCTGCGCGCGCACGCCCTCGCCGAACAGCTCGTAAATCTCTTCGACGACGCCCGCCGTCGGGAGTATTTCAACCTGCCCGGCCGCGCCGCCTTCGAACTCGAAACCGATGACGTACCAGGGCGTGGCGCCGCGTCCTCCGCCCATGACCTTCGCCTTGAAGTCGGCGACCTCGCCCGCGACGTGGCGCAGTGCATCGACGGCGTGGATGGCGGTGGTGGAGATGAAGTCCGACTCGACGCGGGCGTGCCGCGCCATCGACGCGCGGACGTAGCGCGGCTCGCCGCCCTCCGCGACGAACTCGCGCGCGCGGTTGAGGTAGGGGAGGAAGCGGCGGTTGACCGAGACCATGTGCGGCGTCCCGGTCTCCCGCGCGACGCGTGCCAATTCTTCGACTTCCGCCAGAGACGCGCCGAGCGGCTTCTCGACGATGCAGGGCACGCCGCGCTCAAGGAGCATCGCGCCTACCTTGGCGATGCGCTCCACCGGCATGACCGTGACGCAGGCGTCCGTCCCCCCTTCGGCCAGAAGCGTGTTCACGTCGGAGTAGGCGCGCGCGAAGCCGAAGCGTTGGCAGAACTCCTCGGCCCGCGCGACGTTCAAGTCACACGCGGCCGCGAGCGAAATCTCGCCGGGGTGCTCGGCGGCGTACCTCGACAGCGGGGCGGCGTGGCTGCCCTCGGAGTGCTCGCCGCAGCCGACCAGGGCGATGCGGATCATCGTCGCCTCCGTTCTCAACTCAGGCGGCGCCGCCTTCGTGCGTCGGCTTGTCCTCTTCGCCCGTGATCCTGACCGGGCTCGACCAGAGCTTGCCGACCACGCGCAGCAGGGCGAACCCGCTCAAGGCGAAGACGACGAGGAGCCCGAGCGCGTAAGAAGTGCGCCCGTACAGGAAGTTCCCCACGGTGAAGAGCGACGACCAGATCATCGTGCAACCCGCGACCCAGCCCAGCAGCGCAAGCGGGATGTTGTCGGCGCGCTCGACGGCTTCTTCTGTGATGCCCGCCTCGCGCCGGATCGGGTTCCAGCCCGGCCCCGACGGGTGCACCTTGCGGTAGAAAGCGACGAGCGTCTCGCGGTCGGTCGGCGGCGCGAGGTAGGCGGCCAGGACCCAGCAGACGGTCGTCACCGCGACCGTCAGCAAAAGCCTCTGCGCCGTCGGGATCGAGTAGACGTGCTCCTTCTCCAGCACGAGGAAGAGCACCGAGACGAGGAACGAGCTCGCCATCGCCACGACCTCCGACCATGCGTTGATACGCCACCAGAACCAGCGCAAAAGGTAGAGCAGCCCCGTGCCCGCGCCGACCTGGAGGATTATGTCGAAGGCGTCCTTCGCCGAGTCGAGCACGAAGACGAGCCCCGACGAGAGCAGGAAGAGCAGCACGGTCGCGGCGCGGCCCGCGAAGACGTAGTGCTTCTCCGAGGCGTCGCGGCGGATGAAGCGGCGGTAGAAGTCGTGGACGAGATAGGACGCGCCCCAGTTGAGGTGCGTCAGGATGGTCGAGGAGTTCGCGGCCACGAGCCCTCCGGCCATCAGTCCGACGAAGCCCACGGGCAGGAACTTGAGCATCGCCGGGTACGCGATGTCGTGACCGAGCAGGGTCGGGTTCAAGTTCGGGAACGCGGCCTGAATGTCCGAGAGCTGCGGGTAGACGATGATCGAGGCGAGCGCGACCAGAATCCAAGGCCACGGCCGCAGCACGTAGTGCGCGACGTTGAAGAAGAGGACGGCGCCGAGCGCGTCCTTCTCGGACTTCGACGCGAGCATGCGCTGCGCGATGTAGCTGCCGCCGCCCGGCTCCGCGCCGGGATACCAGACCGCCCACCACTGCACCGCCACCGGCATGATGAAGACCGCGAGCGCGATGTCCCAGTGGTTCGAGAAGTCGGGCAGCACGTTCAGGTAGTTGATGCCGCCCGGCCCCTGCATCGCCGAGAGCTTCGTGACCAGCCCCGAGAGCCCGCCGACCTGCGGCAGGCGCACGGCGAAGTAGGCCGCCGCGACCACCGCCGTCATCTTGATGAAGAACTGGATCATGTCGATGACGAGCACGCCCCAGAGGCCGGAGTGTGCGGCGAAGATGACGTTCAGGAGCCCGACGAAGAGGAGCGTCTGCCAGCGCTCCATCCCGAAGAGGATGGCGGCGATCTTGCACGCGGCGAGGTTGACGGCCGCCATGATCAGGCAGTTGAAGAAGAGCCCGAGGTAGACGGCGCGGAAGCCGCGTACGGCGCCCGCCGCCTTCCCCGAGTAGCGCAGCTCGTAGAACTCTAAGTCCGTGAGCACGCCCGAGCGCCGCCACAGCCGCGCGTAGAAGAAGACCGTGGCGACGCCCGTCAAGACGAACGCCCACCAGACCCAGTTGCCCGCCACGCCCTGCCTGCGCACGATGTCTGTGACGAGGTTGGGCGTGTCGCTGCTGAACGTGGTGGCGACCATCGAGAGCCCCGCGAGCCACCACGGCACGGAGCGGCCCGAGGCGAAGAACTGCGCGGTGTCCTTGCCCGAGCGCCTCCCGAAGAAGAGCGCGGGGGCGAAGCAGATGCCGACGGCCAGCAGGGCGATGATCCAGTCGAGCGCGGTCAGGTGCATGGGGGCGTCCCTTTCAGTCTTTACCGTTGATTCGAACTCCCGCTTGAAGACTGCGCGGCGTTGCGGGC
>CAXTSK010000664.1:0-2989 GCA_964246655.1 uncultured Pyrinomonadaceae bacterium | reverse complement strand
GTCTCGGGCGATGACTTGGTTGTTGACGGCTTCAACCTCATCATTCTGCTTGAGGCGGCGCTCTCGGGCGGCGTGCTCGTCCTCGGGCGCGACGGGTGCGTGCGCGACCTCTCGTCGGTGCACGGCTCTTACCGCGCGGTCGAGGAGACGGAGCGCGCTATCCTGCTCGCGGGCGAGGCGCTCGGGGCGCTCAAGCCGTCGTCGGTGCTGTGGCTGCTCGACAGCCCTGTCTCGAACAGCGGCCGCCTCGCCGCGCGCGTGCGCGAGGTCGCGGCCGGGCGCGGCTGGCCGTGGGAGGTGCGCGTCGAGTTCAACCCCGACCGCGAGATTGTTAAGTCAGACAGAGTCGCCGTCACCTCCGACTCGAACGTCCTCGACGGCGTCGCGCGCTGGCTCAACTTCGGGCGGTTGATTGTTGAAAGGTATGTTGAAGGGGCGTGGGTGATTGACCTGAGCGTTGAGGACGAGGCTTGAGTCCGGCGGGATACTCTTAAACACAGAGACACAAAGACACAGAGATACGGCTTCGGACTTAATTGCTTCAAACTGTGTCTTTGTGTCTCTGTGTCGAAAAACTTCGACGTTTGAGCATGCAAGTTGCAAGACTTTTAGTTCGAAACTGGTTCTATCGAAGGGGGCGTTCGTAGAAGGTTCAAAACTACGCGGGGTTGAGCGTCACGCGCCGCGCGGGCGGCGAGAATGCACGCACGCGTGCGTGAACGAGTCGCGTACACGCGCTGTACTGTGTGGCGGCAAACGCGCGAGGGGGTTGAGTGCTGATGGGGCTTGAGACCTACCAGAAGATGCGCGACTTCCGGCGGACGCCGGAGCCGAGGGGGAGCGTGTCGAAGTCGAACCGGCGCCGCTTCGTCGTGCAGGAGCACCACGCGTGGAAGCTGCACTTCGATTTCCGTCTGGAGGTCGGCGGCGTGCTGAAGTCGTGGTCGGTGCCGCGCGGGCCTTCGCTCGACCCGTCTGAAAAACGCCTGGCCGTCGAGACCGAAGACCACCCCGTCGAGTACCTCAAGTTCGAGGGGCTTATCCCCGAGGGCGAGTACGGCGCGGGCGAGCACATGAAGTGGGACGGCGGCACGTACGAGACTCTGGGCGAGGGTACGGCGGCCGAGCAGCTCGAAGCCGGGCGGCTCGACTTCGCTCTGAAGGGCGAGAAGCTGCGCGGCGGCTTCACGCTCGTCAAGATGAAGCGGCGCGAGGGCGAGTGGCTGCTCTTCAAACGTTCGGACGAGTTTGCAGAAACGGGCTGGGAACTGCGCCTGCGCAAGCCCGTTGACGGGCAGGAGACGATTAAAGGCAAAAGTAAAAAGGCAGAAGGCAGAAGTGAAGGCGAGGGGCACGTCAGGAAGTTCGATACGAAGAAGGCGGCGGGGAAAGTCGTGCCCGCCGGGCGCGCGTTCAGGGCGAAGGCGCTCGAAGGCGACGTGAGCGTGAAGGTCGGGCGCGAGGTCGTGCCGCTCACGCACCTTGAGCGCGTCTACTGGCCGGCGGAGGGGTACACGAAGGGCGACCTCGTGCGTTACTACTACGAGATCGCCGACTACATCCTGCCTTACCTGAAAGACCGGCCGCTCATCATGAAGAGGTATCCGGGCGGCATCGACGGCCCTTTCTTCCACCAGCACGACGTGCGCGAGGCGCCCGCGTTCGTCCGCACCGTGCCGCTCGAAGTCGAGGACGGCGGCGGGCACGAGGTTGATTACATCGTCGGCGACAACCTCGCGACGCTTGTTTACATGGCGAACCTCGGCGCGGTCGAGCGACACCCGTGGCACTCGCGCGTGAGCGACCTCGAACACCCCGACTGGTTCGTCTTCGACCTCGACCCCGGCGATGGCGTCGCGTTCGAGACCATCTGCGACGTGGCCGTCACCACGCGCGACGTGCTCGCGCACGTCGGCCTGGACTCGTACCCGAAGACCTCGGGCTCGCGCGGCATACACGTCTACGTGCCCGTCGAGCCGGAGTATGACTACGAAGCGATTGCCGAGCTGGCCGCGCAGGTGGCGGCGGTCGTCGCGCGCGAGCAGTCGGAAGTGGCGACCGTGGAGCGTTCGAAGCGCAAACGCGGGGCGGGGATGATCTACGTCGATCACATGCAGAACGCGCGCGGCAAGTCGGTCGTCGCACCCTACTCGGTGCGGCCGAAGCCGGGCGCGACCGTCTCGGCGCCGCTCGAATGGAAGGAGGTCGAGCGGAAGAAGATCGAGACCTCGGACTTCCACATAAAGAACATGCTCCGCCGCGTCGAGCGTAAGGGCGACCTCTTCGAGCCCGTGCTGAAGAAGAGGCAAAGGCTCGAAGGCGTCTTCGAGCGTGCGCGCGAGCTGTTCGAGGAGGGGCGGAAGAAGGCGCGGAGCGCGAGAGGTTGAAAGAGCGTGCACGGACAAGCGTTACGTGCAAGGCGGCAGGAAGGGGAGTGTCTTTTGACGCATTCATCGAATCTTCTCCCCGGGCCCCCGCGCCTCACGCCGGAAGGGTTTTGTTTGACGGCAGACGGATAGAAGGAGGTTGAAGATGTCATCACGTTACGGTGGACGCGGCTACGGGCGCTACGGCGACCCGGAGGACGACCGCACCGACGAGAGGTTATATGAGCGCGACGCCGAGAGGGGCTACGGCTCGCAGGGCATCCGCCACGAGCGCGGCTCCGAGTACGGGGGCTTGCGCCGCGGCGGTTATGCGGGCGGGCGCGGCGGCTACGAGCGCGAGTACGGGCAGGAGCGCAACTACGACGCGCGCGACACGGGCTCCCGCGACCTCGGCTCGCGCCACGACGCGCGCGAATACGGCGGCGGCGATTACGGCTCGCGCTACGGGCGCGAGGTGTTCGAGCGCGGCGGCTACGCGGGCTCCGCGCGCAGGCAGGAGGGCGAGGAGTACGGGCGCTCCTACGTCGTCCGCCCGCAGGGGCGCGACTACGAGCGCCGCGTCGAGCGCGGCTCCGACGGCGTCGTCGAGGGTCGCCTCCGCC
>CAXTSK010000663.1:0-2990 GCA_964246655.1 uncultured Pyrinomonadaceae bacterium | reverse complement strand
GGTGGTCAAGCGTGCGCGGGGCGGAAACGGCGGGCGCGGGCGGGACGGCGAGCGCGCAGGCGACGAGCGCCGCACACGCGAGCGTGAGCGCGCGTGCGCGACCCGACCGCCGAAGCGTCGAGACGGCCGACCGCATCACTCTCAACTTAAGCTTCGCCCTCACTGCACGCCCCTCTTGATGCTGCGATTCACCTTCGCGAGGCTGACGAAGACCCGCTCAAGCTCGGCCTCGTAATCCGCCTCCGGCATGTAACCCTTGCGCGACTTGAGCTGCTCGACCTCGCCTTCCAAGCGCTCGCGCTCGCGCAGCAGGCGCCCCGTCTCCGCGTTGGCCGCCGCCTGCTCCGACGAGAGCGAGTCGAGATACGTGTTGCGCGCCAGCGCCCCGTCGCCGCCCTCGGCGGTCGCATGTCCGACGCCGTCGCCGCTGTCGTCAAACAGCGCGTGCTCGGTCGCCAGCCTTCCCGCGCTCTTGTACTGCTCGGCCGTCAGGCGCGAGGCGTAGTCGAAGGCTTCGAGCACCGAGACGCGGCCGTTCTGGTCGGCGTCGGCGTCGCGGGCGGAGAGCGCGGCGATGAAGTGCTCGGGGAAGCGCGTCGCGTTCTGCTCCTGCCCGCTCCGCGTCGCGGTGACGACGACGCGCCCGCGCCCCGAGAGCGCCTTGATGAACTCGCCGCTCGCGCTCGCCATGTTGAAGACGACGACGCGCCTCGCGTTCAAGCCGCCCAGAAGCTCCGCGTACTCGCCGGCCGCGAGGTCGGGGCCGACGAGACTGAACTTCGCCTGCCGCCCGTCGTACGTGCCGTGGCCGATGAGGAAGACGAAGACCGTGCTCTCCGGCCCGACCGACGCGCGCAACGTTTGAAAGACCCGCCGCACCTCCTCGGCCGTGGCTTTCAAAGCGCGCCCGCCCTCGGGCGACTCCGACAGAACCGTGACCTTCGCCTCGTCGAAACCGAAGCGCCCGACGAGCGCCGCGCGCAGCCCCTCAGTCCACCCCTTGAAGCGCTTCGCAAACTCCTCGTCGCCGCTCGCGCCGCTCAGGATGACGGCGTACTTGTTCGGGTCTGCCGTCGCCCCCGCCGCCTTCTCCTGCGCGCACGTCACGCCCGCGGCCACGCAGCCCAACGTAAGCACGGCGATGAGGCGAAGCCACATGACCTTCATAAACTTTTCAGGCGAGCCCGTGCCGCTTGCGCAGGAACCACTCGCCGCTCAGGAGTCCGACGAGCAGGAGGAAGTTGACGGGCATGTCCCAGAGGTCTTTCGTCACCGGGCGCGAGTTGTCGGTCTGCCTGTAGGCCAGATCGTCCACGAGCGCGCCCGCCTCTTCGAGCGTGTAGTACTTGCCGCCCGTCTCGGCGGCGATACGCTTGAGCAGCTCCTCGTTGAGCGAGGCGTCGTAGAACTCTCGGTTCAGCTCCGCGACTAAGAACTCCGACTGCGCCGCCGCCTCGCCGATGGAAGACCCGCTCGCGGTCAGCTCGATGCGGTGACGGCCCAGCTCGTCCGACTTGAACTCGCCGACGTAGACGTTCGTCTCGTCGCGCGCGGTGAAGCGGAGCGGCACGTCTACGGTCGCGCCCGAGGGCTTCGTGATGCGCGCGACGGCGCGCGCGTCCGCGGCCGCGTTGAACTTCTTGTCCCTCAAGTCGGCGACGATGCGGACGGTGTCGCCGGGAGCGTAAACGTCCTGCTCGGCCGCGACCTCGAACTGGCGCGGCGTCCCCTGCACGAGGTACCGTAACATCTGACGCCAGAAGTTCTCGTGAGCGTTGCTCTTCGAGTCCATCCGCATCCGCCAGCGCCAAGTGTCGGACGCGGTGAAGGCCAGCGCCTGCCCGCGCCCGTAACGCTGTTGCGCGAGCAGGGTGACTGCGCTGCCGCCCGCGCGCCCTTCGGCCGCCGCGCGCCGCGCTTCGAGCAGGACAGTCGCGCCGGGCTTCACACCGCTCGGCGCCTCGGGCACGGAGACGGGCGGCAGCTCGTTCCAAGTCTTCTGGCTTTGCCCCCGGTCGTCGCTCAGTCGTGTAATCGGGTGCGAGGCGCCGCGCGCCGTGAGCTGCGCCTTGAAGGCGGGCGCGTTCGCGTCCGGGTTCGGCTCCTGCAAAGCGCCCGACGCGCGTTGGGCCATCGTGATTGGGAGCGCGTCGGCCACCGGCGTCCCCGCGTAGCCGCCGCCGCCGAACGCGTAGCGCCCGCCGACGGCTAACAGACCTCCGCCGCGCCGCGCGACGAAGGCTTCGATGGCGCGCAACTGTTCGATTGAGAAGAAGCTCGCCTCGACGCTCCCGAGCATCAGGCCGTCATAGGCGAACAGCTCCTCCTCGGTCTTCGGGAACCCTTCGGCCAGCTCCGCCTCGCCCGACACGCCCTGCCGGTAGAGCTTGTTCTCGCCCGTGCGCAGCAGAGAGACCAGTTGGACGTTCTTCTCGCCGTGACTCAAAGCGTCACGCAGCTTGCCCAGCTCCCAGCGCGGCTCGCCCTCGACGTAGAGCACGCGCAGAGGCCCTTCGACGACCTCGACCAGAGCCTCGCGCCGGTTGTTCTCCAACGTCAGCTCGTCCGCGAGCGGCTGCACGTCGAACGTGTAGCGGTGCACGCCCGCCGTCGCGGGAATCAGCTCCATTCTGACGACCTCGGTCTCGCCGCCGCGCAGGGAGAACTCTTCCGTCTTGACCGCGCGCCCGTCTTCGCTCGCGGCGACGCGCACCTTCGTCGCGCCGTAGCCGCTCGCGCGCACGAAAGCCTCGACCTCGACGCTCGACCCGACGAGCACGCGGCGCGGCAGATTCACGCGCACCAGCTCCGCGTCCGCGGGCCGCCGCGCGCTCCCCACGCCGACGGTGTAGACGGGCAGGCCGCGCGCACGCAGGTTCCGAAGCTCCGCGGCCAAATCCGCGCCCGCGTTCGCCGCCCCGTCCGAGACGAGCACGAGCGCCGAGAGCGGCGCCCCCGTCGAACGCCGCGCGGCCTCGGCCAGCGCGCCG
>CAXTSK010000662.1:0-2996 GCA_964246655.1 uncultured Pyrinomonadaceae bacterium | reverse complement strand
CCACTAAACGTCCTCGCTCGAGAGCAGCAGGTCGGACTTCGCCCTCCCGTTGCCCCCGTACTCGTTGCGCGACGTCACGCCGAAGCCGTAGAACGGGCGGCGGCCGTTGTTGAAGTACCTGTAGTAGTCGACGTTCAGCCCGCGCGGGTCGGTGTTGTAGCGCCCCCTCGCCGTGCGGTCGAAAACCGCCAGGACCTTAGCGTCCGGCTGACGCCGCACGCTGCACGGGTTCATCACGCAGCCGAAGGTGTTGACCTCGGCCGCGTAGATCAGCCTGCGGATCTCGAAGGCGTTTAGGTCCTTGATGCGCTCGCAGGGGTTCGAGCGGTCGTAGAAGGGGCGTCCGTCGAGCTCGAAGAACTGCGTGCACCCGGCGTCCGCGGGCGTGAACCGCCCGCCCACGAGTATCACCGGCGCGGCGAAGCCCTCGTGGAAGTTCGAAGCCGCGGGCGCCGTCACCACGCGGCAGGCCTGGACGGTCCGCCGGGCGGACGCGGCGTCCTCGGGGCCGCAGACGCGGTCGGAGAAGCTACAGATGGTCTCCTTCCACGCCTCGCTCTCGTAGTAAGGGCTCAGCCTCGCGCGCGAGAGTGCGCGCGAGGGCGAAAGTGCCGCGACGCCCGCGGCCAGCACCGCCGTCGTCACGAAGCGTCTGCGCGAGAACGTCCCGCGCTCGGTCCAGCCGGAAGGCCACTCCCGGGCCCCAGCCTGTCTTTCCAAATTCTCCGTCATGGCGTTCACCTCTCGGGTTAAAATCAAGTGAAACTCGGGGCTGAGGTCCGGCGGCCGTCGCGGGCCGCCCCCTCGTGAGGAGATTTAGCTTTTATCTATTTAAAGAATATATTTTTTAAGGTATACGGTCAAGCATTTTTTTCGCGGCGCGTCCGGCACCGGTGTTGCGGCCGGGCTTCGGATTGAGGGTTCCGGGCCCGTCGTGAGTGGCGCCGTCTCCACCGGTGGGTGATTGCCGCGCTCCGCCAAAAGCACGGCAATCGTGAGGCTCCACCGACCCGCCACCTTGTTCAGAACGACTGCGGCGCGATGGCGGGGCGGACGCCCCCGTCAGGAAGCCGTCTTCGCCTCGCTCGGCACTTCGCGCAGGCCGTGGGCCCGGCCTGGACGCCCTTTGGCGGTCCGCTCCCTGATATCGCTCACCCTGCGCAGCAGTATCTCGTTAATGCCGTCCTGCGCCTCGGTGAGGTTGTCTTTGGCGGCGGCCACCCGTTCGAGTAAGGCGACCCTCGCGTCACGAAGTTCTTTCAGCCGCGCCTCGAGTTTAACCCTGCCCTTCTCCGCCCTGGCGGCGCCCCCGCGGGCTTCGTCCCTGAGTTCCTGCGCGCGGTCCGCCGACGCGGCCAGGCGCTCGAGCACGCTCTTCATCCGGGGCGAGACCGGGGCCCCGGGGGCGCCGCCGTCCTTCATGAATATCCGCTCGAACTCCTCGAGGTCGCGCGAGTGCTTTTCGAAACTCGCCTTCAACTCGTCGCACTCAGTCGCCGCTGCGTCGTACGCGGTGCTCACCCCCGCGAGATCGGATTCGACAGCGGCCAGCTCGGCCCGGACGGCCGAGAGCTCGCCCTCAACCTCTCGCTTCAAGTCCTCCCTGATCTGCCCCAGCTCCTTGCCGTCGTCGAAGGCCGTCTTCCTGGCCTCCGATTCCTCTGACTCGAGCAGGTAACGCTTCCTCTTCAGGGGGAAGACGTGAAGCATGACGTCCTCAAAGGTGAAGGGCGTCATGGCGGGCGGCGTCGCGGCGGACCTGTCGCCCGGCTCCAGCCAGCTGTCGAACGCCCCCGCCCGATATCTCAGCCACTCGTCCTGGAGTGCCTCGCTCAGGTAGATCCTGACGGCGCGCGGCTGGTAGAGCTTCAGGATGAGCAGCGAGAGGAAGAGGAAGGCCAGCAGCGCCTGTATCGCGGTCTCGGTCCGCCTGTAGGCGGGGGTCGCCTCGATCCTCTCCAGCATCTTGCCGCGCGTCACTGGCGAGCCGTCCACGAGCGTCAGGGCCCACCTGTCGCGCAGCAGGTCGATGTCCCTGCGGGCGAGCGCGGCGTCGAACTCGCCGAGCTCTTTGCCCTTCGCCTCGCGCAGTTCCCGGAGCCTCCCCTCGTAGGCGTCGATGTTCGCCTGGATGGCCTTCGCCGTCGGCCCGACCCCGGGCCTGCCCGAGATGGAGCCGGGGCGGCCGCCGACCTCTTTGGGGAGCAGCTCCCTCTCCCTCCCGATCTTCCCCTCGAGGTCGCCGATGGCGTGGTCGTGGCGGCCCTCAATCTCGCCGCGCGTCTTCGCGACCGAAGCCTTGTTCTCGGACTCTATCTGCTGCGAGATGTCGCGGCTGAAGATCATCTGCGCCACGAAGGGGGCGGTGATCAGGAGCGACCCGCAGACGAGGCCGACCCTGAGCAGGACGCCGCCGCCGTCCTTCCACCGCGCGAGCCTCCCCTTCTCCTCCTCGTACATGACGGAGGCGTAAGAGGGGTTGGACCGGTCGAGCGTCATCAGCGTCACGTCCGTGGCGAGGATCAACAGCAGCACGAAGGCCCCTAGGACGCCTGCGGAGACGAAGCCCAGATTGCCGACGAAGAACGTCGAGCCGATGTAACCCCAGGACAGGGACTCCGCCGCCGCCATGACGAGGACCAGGGCCCTCACCGTCCTGACCCAGCTCGCCGCCTTATCCGTCAGGAGCGCTTCCCCGAAGGGCTTGAGGGAGATGAGCGACCTGAACTTGAACTTTTTACCCAATCCGTTTTCCACCTCGTCCCTCGCTTTCGGGCCGCCGCCGGGCGGCGGGCTGCGCGTGTCATGCGTGAGGGTTTAATCGTCCGGTGGGGGGATTATTCATTTTAAATGATATGCTTTAAAGATATAAATGTCAACGTGAATTTCCCGCGCGGGAGGGAGAGGCGCCGGTTGTTTCGAGAGGGCGACCCGGGGTGGCAGGGGCCGGGGCCTCACGCCGCGGCGTGGCCTACTGACGGCGGCACGTGGGCGCG
>CAXTSK010000661.1:347-3006 GCA_964246655.1 uncultured Pyrinomonadaceae bacterium | reverse complement strand
CAGTCGCGACACCCACCGCCCCCGCCGCCGAGCTTGCGGCGCAGATACGCGCGCGCAAGCTCTCGCCCGTGGAACTGACCGAGGCTTACCTGCAAAGGCTTGAGACGGTCGGCAAGCGCCTCAACGCCGTCGCCTACGTCATGCGCGAGACGGCTCTGAAGGAAGCGCGGGCGGCCGAGGACGAGATCAGACGCGGTCTCTACCGAGGGCCGCTGCACGGCATCCCGTACGGCGCCAAAGACCTCTGCGCGACGCGCGAGGCGCCGACGACGTGGGGCGCGACGCCTTACAAGGAGCAGCGGTTCGACTACGACGCGACGGTCGTCACGCGTTTGCGCGAAGCCGGAGCGATACTCATTGGCAAGCTCGCGATGATCGAGCTGGCGGGCGGGATGGGTTACAACCAGGCCGACGCTTCTTGGACGGGCGCGTGCCGGACGCCTTGGAACACGGGCTTCTGGTCGGGCGGCTCTTCGTCGGGGCCGGGCGCGGCGACCGCCTCGGCGTGCGTCGCCTTCGCCATCGGTTCGGAGACCTCGGGCTCGATCATCACGCCCGCGGCCTTCTGCGGCCTGTCGGGTTTGCGGCCGACTTACGGCGCCGTCTCGCGCCACGGCGCGATGGCGCTCTCGTGGACTCTGGATAAGCTCGGGCCGATGTGCCGCTCGGCGCAGGACGCGGGGCTCGTGCTCTCGGTCATCGCCGGGCGCGACCCGCTCGACCCGACCTCGCGGGCGTCCGATCAGCTTCCTCGTTACTCGAAGGAGGGTCGTCTGCTCAACCCGCGGCGCGAACGTCGGCTGCTGCGCGTCGGCGTGTTGAAGGACTCCTACGAGAAGGCGCAGCCCGAGGTCAACAAGAACTTCCTCGCTTCGGTCGAGATGCTCAAGCGCTTCGCCGCCGTGGAGATGGACGTGAAGCTGCCGGACTTCCCCTACGGCCCCTCGGTCGGCACCATCGTGGACGCGGAGGGCGCGAGCGCGTTCCGCGAACTCATCGAGTCGGGGCGCGTCGCGGAGTTGGCCTCGCCCGAGGGGCGCGTGGGCGGCTTCGCGGCGTCGCTCGTGACGGCCGTGGACTACCTGCACGCGATGCGCCTGCGCGCGCCGATGCGGCGGGCGTGGGCCGAGATGTTCAAGAAGGTGGACGTGCTCGCCGCGCCCTCGCGCGCCACCGTCTCATACCCCGTGGACAAGACTTTCGACAAGGCATACCCCGGCATCGGCGCCGCCTCGCCCATCGGCGCCGCCAACCTCGTCGGCGTGCCCGCGATCTCTGTCCCCAATGGGTTCGGCCAGAACGGACTGCCGACCGGCATTCAACTGGTCGGCCCCGCCTGGGGCGAGCGCGAGCTGCTTGAGCTGGCCGTCGCCTACCAGGCCGCCACCGACTGGCACACGCGGCGCCCGCCGGAAGAGTAGGCAGTAGGCAGAGGGCAGTAGGCAGTCGCTCCGCGCTGCGAACGTTGAAAGATTAAATCGGAGTTCTCGACAGCGGCGTTTTCACTGCCTACTGCCCTCTGCCTACTGCCTACTTCAAAATTTTTAATCAGGCAACCCGACATCCCTCATCCGAAAACGCCGACGCCTCATCCATTCTTTCGGACACGGCTGCAACTGTCGGACGCTTCCTGCGCCGCCGCACGCGCACGCGCCGCGGTTCTCTCAGCTTTCACTCACACTTCTCTTTTGGCATCGCCTTTGCTTTATCAGAAAGCGGACTTCGATAAGCAACTCTGATACGAGTGCTTGTCGATTTTTTACGCGCGAGGGGCAGCGCCCGGGCCTTGTGTCGATGGCAGAAGTGTCACACGGGCGGCGACTCTGTCACGACTTTTCGGCGAGACTCATGGTCGCGCGCCGAAAAAAGTTTTGTGGCAACCCGCGCGCGGCGTCGGTTCATCAAGTGATGTCCGACAAGGCAAGCAGTACACACAACCAGGAGGAGATTTAAATTTCATGCGTAAGCTTTTCATTGCTGCTCTCTTCATCGCCTGCACCGCGCCGTTCACGTTCGCGCAGACCGGCGACGACTACAACAAGTACGACGTGGGCGTCCTCTACTCGCACAACCGCGTGGACACCGGCTTCGACGACCCGACGACCTCGAACTTCCTCAGCGAGCGCGAGGGCTTCCACGGCGTCGAGGCGTTCGTCAAGGGCAACGTCAGCCGCTACGTCGGCCTCAAGGGCTCGTACTCGTTCAACCGCAAGTCGTTCGAGCTTAACGGCGGCACGGCGGCGACGACCTTCGACGTTGACGCCGACATCCACCAGTTCCTCGGCGGCGTCGAGTTCAAGGACAACGCCAAGGAGACGAAGGTGAAGCCGTTCGCGCACGTCATGGCCGGCGTCGCGCACGCGCGCGCCGACGTGAGCAACTCGACCGTCTCGTTCGACGAGACCGACAACGGCTTCGCCGCAGTCGTCGGCGGCGGCGTAGACTTCAAGCTCGGCGAGCGCGTCGATCTGCGCGCCGTCCAGTTCGACTACAACCCGATCCGCAACGGCGGCGAGACCTCGCACAACTTCCGCATCGGCATCGGCTTCATCTTCCGCTAAAGGCGGAAGCCCGACCGTGAGGAAGGGCGTACGTCTGACGAAGGAAGTTGAGTAAGACAGGAGGGGGGGGGGTGGGTGAGCGGGGGGGAGGTGGAGAT
>CAXTSK010000661.1:0-337 GCA_964246655.1 uncultured Pyrinomonadaceae bacterium | reverse complement strand
GGGGGGTAGGCTTGAGCATGTATGTTGTTTACCACTGGCGGGGGGTTTATTAACCACGGCGGGTTTTTAATCAACCCTCCTCCTGCGTTTGACCGGCGCCCTCTCTCACGGTCGGGCTTACTGCCCCTGATCTCAGTCCAGACTTTCGAGCAGGCGCGGCAGGTCGAGGACAAGTGCGACCGTGCCGTCGCGCAGTTCGGTCGCGCCGCCGACCGCGCGCCAGCGCTTGGCGTGGCGGCCGAGGCCGCGCACGAGCACCTCGCTCTGTCCCTCCAACTCGTCAACGGCGATGGCCGCGCTCGGCTCCCCGTCCGAACCCTGCCGCGCACGCGCGACG
>CAXTSK010000660.1:0-3014 GCA_964246655.1 uncultured Pyrinomonadaceae bacterium | reverse complement strand
GTGGACACGTCCACGTCGCCGCCGAAGCCGGTGTTGGCGTTGCGCGCGAGGTCGGAGCGGCTGCGCTGCACCATCTCAAGGTCTGCGTAGGTGTCGAACTGGTTGCCGGCCGTGCGGAGCACGCCGAGGTACGTGAGCCCGACCCCCACCGCCAGCACGACGACGAACTGCCGCACCATGTTCCGCGTCGTCAGCGGCCGCATGCCGATGACGAACGCCCCGCACACGGCCGCCGCCGTCATGTAGAAGATGTAGAACCTGAAGCACAGGAGCCCGTACAGCGCGAACAGCAGCACCGTCACGTACTTCACGCTCAAACGCTCGCCGAGCTTGAGCGTCGCCAGCATCGAGAGCGCGAGCAGGAAGACTATCGGCCCGTCCTTCAACCCCTGCGAAGACCAGAGCACCAGGCTCGGGAAGAAGGCGACGAACAGCGTGGCGACCTTGGCGACGCGGAGGTTCTGAAAAATCTGGCGCGCGCAGAGGAAGATGATCGGCGCGGTCGCGCCGCCAAGCACCGCGTTGAAGAACTGCACGGCCAGCATGTTCCGCCCGACCAGCATGTAGATGGCGCCCACCGTGTAGCCCATGCCCCAGTTGCGGTAGACGTAGACCCCGAGCAGCCGGTCGTAGAAGCCGTAGCTCAGCTCGCCCGTCCAGAAGGCCCTGTAGAGCATGCCCTGGTAGTCGTAGGTGAAGGCGTCGCCGCCGAAGAACTCCTGAAGGCGGAAGTAGTAGATGAGCGCGCCGACGGCGGCGCGGACGAGCGCCGCCGTGGCGAAGATTTGCAGGAGGAAGCGCGCGTGCGTCTTGTGGCGGCTGATGACGGCGCCGGTCAGGGCCGCGACCGCGGTGCAGAAGACAACGGCCGAAGGGCCTTCGGCGGGGAACAAAAGGGCGACGCCCACGGCCAGCGCGAGCGCCACGAGAACCAGAAGTGCGTTCATTTGACTTTAGGGCCTCGGCGAGACGCGGCCGCCCAAGGGGGTTTGCACTCCGGGCGGGCGCGACGGGGAACGGTCCTTCAAATGTCGTCGGGCAGGTCGGGGCGCGTCTTGTGCTCGACGAGGAAGCGGTCTTCCTCCGAGAGCGGCTTGACGGCGCGGGCGGGCACGCCCGCGATGAGCTGGTACTCGCCCTCGATGCGTTTCGTCACGACCGAGCCGATGCCGACGATGCAGCGGGATGGTATCACGCCCCCCGGCGCGACGCGAATCTCAGACCCGACGTAGGTCAGCTCGCCGATCTCGACGGGCCGCGTCCGCTGCCGGTTGTGCGTCCACAAGCTTGAGTTGCGCCCGCCCAGGATGGAGCGCCGGCCGATGGAGACGCGGTCGGTGAAGTCTATCTTGTGGCCGGTGGTCACGATGGCGCCCGCGCCCAGGGAGAAGCGCGGGTCGGTGGGGGTGACGACGATGGGGTCGGGGATGGAGTTGATCTCGTTCATGCGGAGTATCTCCGCATAACGACCTATCGAAACTTCGTCGCCGCCGCGGATGACGTTGAGGTGGCCGATGTTCGCGTGGTCGCCGACCGAGAGTTTGCCGACGCCGATGATCACGTTCAGGTGCCCCACGCACACGTCGTCCGCGATCTCGCACTCGCCCGCGTCTATCAGGCTGAGGCCGAGGCGGACGCGGCGGCCGATGCGGTAGCCGAAGAGCCCGCGGTAGAGCGGGCGCTTCAGGAACCCCGGCAGCGCGGCGACGAGCGCGAGCGCGGCGAGGCGGAGTTTGCTGCTGCGGCGGCGTGCCATCTCAGGCGGGGGAGTGCGAGGCGCGGCCTAGCGTACGAGCTGGCGCGTCTCCAGCTCGGCCGTCGCCTGCGAGACGCGGTCGTCGGCCTCCTGCTCGCGCACCCAGCCGAGCAACTCGGGGATGCCCTCTTCGAGCGTCACGCGCGGCTCGTACCCCAGGAGCTTGCGCGCGCGCGTGATGTCCGCGATGCAGTGGCGTATGTCGCCCTCCCTGTACTTGCCGACCAACTCCGGGTCGGCCCCGACGCCGAGGCCCTCCGCGAGCAGGCGCGCCACCTCGCCCACGGAAGTCGCGCGCCCCGTCCCGATGTTGACCGCGCTGTAGTCGGCGCGGTCGGTTTCGAGCGCGAGCAGGTTCGCGCGCACGATGTCGCTCACGTGTACGAAGTCGCGTGCCTGCGCGCCGTCCTCGAAGATGACGGGCCGCTGGTTGTTCAGGAGGCGCGAGGAGAAGATGGCGCAGACGCCCGTGTAGGGGTTCGAGAGCGCCTGCCGCGTGCCGTAGACGTTGAAGTACCTGAGCGCGACGGACGGGATGCCGTACGTGCGGCCGACGACGAGGCACAACTGCTCCTGATCCTGCTTCGTGATGGCGTAGACGGACGTGGGGAAGAGCGGCTTCTCCTCGTTCGTCGGCATCGGCCGAAGCTCCGAGGCGCAGCGCGGGCACTCCACCTCCCAGCGGCGGTCGCGCAGTTGCTCGGACGGCCGAAGCTGCGGGAAGACCGCGCCGTGCACCGGGCACGCGTACGCACCTTCGCCGTAGATGGACATGGAGGAGGCGACGACGAGCTTCTTTATCCTGTCCTTCCGCGCGACGACGTGTTCGAGCAGCGCGGACGTGGCGAAGGTGTTCGCGCGCACGTAGCGCTGCATCTCGTACATCGACTGGCCGACGCCGACCTCGGCCGCCTCGTGATAGACGGCCTCGACGCCTTCGAGCGCGCGCGCGAGCGCCTGCTCGTCGCACACGTCCGCCCGTATGAACTCGGCCGCGGGGTTGAGATGTGCGGGGCGCTCTGCCGCCTCGCCGTGCACCTGCGGCACGAGCGCGTCGAGCACGCGCACGCGGTGCCCCTCGGCGACGAGCGCATCGACCAGGTGCGACCCGATGAAGCCCGCGCCGCCGGTCACAAGAATATGCATTTCAGACTTACCCTCTCTTTCGATTCCCTTACTTGGTCAGACTCAATCTCAAATCTCAAATTTGAAATCTCAAATTTTTAAATCCCCTCGCGGCGTCGGGATTATACACGCG
>CAXTSK010000659.1:0-3019 GCA_964246655.1 uncultured Pyrinomonadaceae bacterium | reverse complement strand
CTCGTCGCCTGCGCGCTCGCCGTCACGCACGCGCCCGCCGTTTCCGCCCAGATCACGATTGACAACCTGCCTCAGACCGCTTCGCCGCCGGGCGAGGCCGAGCTGAAGCGCGGTGATTACGCGCGTGCGATAGAGCTGCTGAGCGCGCGTTTGAAGTCGAGCCCGGCGGACGCGGCGGCCGAGAGACTTCTGCTGCGCGCGCAGTTGGAGACGGGCCGTTACGCGGAGGCCGAGGCTTCGGCGCGCGCGTTCCTGAACGCGCACCCGGAGGCGGGCGGCGTGCGCCATGAGCTGGCCGAGGCGCTCGCGGCGACCGGACGTTACGCGGACGCGATTAAAGAGTTCGAGCGCGCGGCCACGGGAATTGAGAGCGACCTGCGCCGCGCGGAGCTGCTCGAAGCGACGGGGCAGGAGCAGCGCGCGCGCGAGCTGTACAGCTCAATCGTCAGGTTCTACGAAGAGAGCGAGCCGTCGGACGCGCCGTCGCTCACGACGGTCGCGCGCGCCCTCGTCCGTTTGGAGAGATTTCAGGAGGCGCGCAACCTGTACGCCGACGCCGTGGACGCCGACCCTTCGTATCTCGAAGCACAGCTCGGCGGCGGCGAGCTGTTCACGGAGAAGTACAACTACGCGGAGGCGGCCGTCTTCTTCGAAGACGCGCTGAAGGTCAACCCACACAGCGCCCGCGCGCACCTCGGCGTCGCGGCCAACAAGAAGATCGAGCGCGACGAGGAGGTGCTGGCCCCGCTCGCACGCGCGCTCAACATCAACCCCAACATGGTCGAGGCGCGCGCTCTGGCGGCCGGGCTCGAACTCGAAGCGGGCGAGTACGAGGAAGCCACCGCCGAGATCGAGAAGGGTCTGCGCGTCAACCCGAACGCGGCCGAGCTGCACGCGCTGCGCGCGGCCGAACTCTACCTACAGGACAAGGACTTCGGCGCGGCGGGTGCGCAGGCGTTGAGCATTAACCCGCGCTACGGCCAGCTCTACGAGACGCTCGCGCACTACGCGACCATCACGCGCCGCGTCGAGCAGGCCGTAGACTTCTCGCGCCGCGCGGTCGAGCTTTCGCCGCGGCTGTGGAGCGCGCACCTGAGTTTGGGGATGGCGCTTCTGCGTCTGGGCCGGATGGAGGAAGGGCGCGCGGAGGTCGAGAAGTCTTTCGCGGGCGACCCGTTCAACGCGTGGGCCAAGAACACGCTCGACCTGCTCGACGCGATGCGCGACTTCCGTGAGACGCGCCGCGGCGTGTTCGTCGTCAAGGCGGCCGCGAACGAGACGGAAGTGCTCGCGCCGCTCGCCGCCGATCTGCTCGAAGAGGCGGCCGCGAAGCTCACGGCGAAGTATAAGTTCACGCCGAAGGGGCCGGTCGTCGTCGAGCTGTTCCGCAATCACGAGGACTTCGCGGTGCGCGCGCTGGGGCTGCCGGGGCTCGGGGCGCTGGGCGTCTGCTTCGGGCAGGTCATCGCGCAGGACTCGCCTTCGGCGCGGCCCGCGGGCGAGTTCAACTGGGGCGGCACGCTCTGGCACGAGTACACGCACGTCATCACGCTCCAGATGACCGACTACCGCATCCCGCGCTGGTTCTCGGAAGGACTTTCCGTCTACGAGGAGCGGCGCGCGCGACCGGGTTGGGGCGGCGGCTGGAACCCTTCGGTGCTGCGCGCGTACGCCGAGGGGCGCTGGTTCAAGATGGCCGAACTCGACGCGGGCTTTGTGCGCCCGAAGCGCGCGGACGACGTGCAGGTCGCATACTTCCAGGCGTCGCAGGTCGTCGAGTTCGTCGTCGAGCGTTACGGCTTCGACGCCGTTCTCAGGATGCTCGCGCTCTACCGCGACAAGGCGCGCACACCGGAGGTTTTACGTCAGGCTTTGAAGTTGAGTGAAGACGAGTTCGACCGCGCCTTCATGGAGTACGTCGGGTCGAAGGCGCGGCCGCTGCAAGAGGGTTTGGGCGTCGCCTCGCCCGTGAATGCGGCGACACTGTCGAAGGAGGACGTGCTGCGCCTGCTCTCGACGCGTGAGACGTTCCCCCTGCGGCTGCGCGCGGGCCAACTCTTGCGCGACGCGGGCGACGTTGAAGGTGCTATCCAACACTTCCGCCGCGCGGCCGAACTCTTCCCGCACTACGCGGGCGAGGGGAACCCGTACGAGGCGCTCGCGGACATCTACGAAAAGAAGGGAGACGCGGCCGCCGCCGCGGAGGCTCTTGAGTCCCTTTTGAAGTACGACGAGACGAACCTGAAGGCGCTCGGCCGTCTCGCGGAGCTGCGGCTCAAGCAGGGCGACCGCGCGCGCGCGCTCGAAGCGCTGCGCCTCGGCTTCTACGTCGCGCCCTTCGAGCCGGCGACGCACGCGCGCGCGGGCGAGCTCTACCTTGAGACGAAGGACGCGGCGGGCGCGCTCGCGGAGTTCCAGTCGGCGCTCGCGCTCCGGCCGCCCAACGTGGCCGAGGCCAACTACAACGTCGCCCGCGCCTACCACTCTCTGGGCAAGACGGCCGAGGCCAAACGTTCAGTCTTACGAGCGCTGGAAGCCGCGCCGAGTTACGAGAAGGCGCAGGAGCTTTTGTTGACGATCACGGGACAGTAAGGAGAAAGAATGGCGGTCGAGACGAACGTGCTGCGCGACGAGGAGCTGCTGGACAGGCTCTCGACGGCGCGCGAGGGTTTGCTGAGGGAGATACGCAAGGCCATCAAGGGGCAGGACGAGGTGGTCGAGCAGGTCTTGCTCTCGCTCTTCGTGGGCGGGCACTCGATCATCACGGGCGTCCCCGGTCTCGCGAAGACCCTGCTCGTGCGCACCATCGCCTCCGTGCTCGACCTCTCCTTCAAGCGCATCCAGTTCACGCCCGACCTGATGCCCGCCGACATCACCGGCACCGAGATCATCGAAGAAGACCGCGCGACCGGGCGCCGCGCGATGGAGTTCATCCGCGGCCCCGTCTTCGCCAACATCGTGCTGGCCGACGAGATCAACCGCACGCCGCCGAAGACGCAGGCCGCGCTCCTCGAAGCGA
>CAXTSK010000658.1:0-3043 GCA_964246655.1 uncultured Pyrinomonadaceae bacterium | reverse complement strand
CGCGGAAGATTTCTAATTCGGCGGGCAGGCGGCTCGCGCGCGCGTCGAAGGCGGCCAGCGCCAGCAGCCCCACGTCGTACGCCAACGCCGCCCACCGCAGCCCCGGCCGCCCCCACGACAGAGACAGCGGCACGAAGCCCACGGCCAGCAGCGCGTAGAAGAGTTTTGAGAAGACGAATCGCATAATCAGTAGGCAGATGGCAGTAGGCAGTGGGCAGTGGGCAGTAAGCTTCGCGTTTCGGACGGTGAAAAGGTTAAGGCTAAGTTATCGACATAATGTCTTCAACTGCCTACTGCCATCTGCCTACTGCCTACTATTTCCCCACCTTCATCATCGTGGCGAGCATCGTCGCAACGAGTTTCTCCCCGTCGTCCTTGAGGGCGTAAAAATCTCCCGCGCAGACCGTGAGGTTGCGTCCGGCGCGGACGACGCGTGCGCGCGCGGCGAAACGTTCGCCCGCGGCGGGCGAGAGCAGGTTGAGTTTGAACTTGACGGACAAGACCTCGGCGCCCGGCTCCGTCAGGCTCAGCGCCGCGTAGCCGCAGGCCGTGTCCACCAACGCCGTCACGAGCCCCGCGTGCAGGTAGCCGTGCTGCTGCGTGAAAGCCTCTGCGAAGTCAACGCCGAGTTCGACCTCGCCCGGCGCGACGCGCAGGAGCCGCGCGCCGAACGTCTCCATCGCCCGCTGCCGCGCGAAGCTCTCGCGCACGCGCCGCTCGTAGTCTGTGTCTCTCGGGATGAAATCAGTCATAAGGTCAAGGCGTCGGGCGCGGCAGCGCGGCGCAGTCGAGCGTGGTCACGGCGGCGACGCCGAAGGGGCGCGGCGCTTCGCGGATCGTGAGTACAACGTCGGAGGGGTGCTCGGCAAACTCGCAGAGCCGGGCGGCCGCGCCCCGGTAGACCCTCGCCGAAGGGTAGGCCGGCACCTTCAGTTCGGCGTATGACCAGTGGTTGATGTCGAGCGTCGTGCCGCCCGTCGCGTCGGGCCTCAGCTTCCCACGCACCTGCGGCGGCAGCCTCTCCGCGACGCCGCCGCTCAGGCGCACCTCCGCGCCCGCCGTGTTGCCGGAGTAGAGCGCTCCCGAAAGGTAACGCTCCCACAGCCCGAAGAGGCTGAGGAGCGGCATCAGCCAGAATAACAGGGCCGCCGCGGCCTGCGGCGAGAGAGCCTTGCGCGGCAGAAACCCCTTCAGGCCGGGCGAGCCGCCGCGGAAGAGAATCAGGACGAAAGCCGCCATCGCCACGTTCCACGGCCAGACGACCTTGTTGCGCCGCGACGGGAAGAAGAGCAGCAGCACGCAGACGTGTGTCGCGAGCGCGAGCGCGACGCCCACACGCCTCCACCTGCGCGTCAGCAGGAGGAGGCCCGCGCAGACCTCCGTCAGCGGCACGAGCACGGCCAAAGGGGTCGCGACCCGCTCCCACGCCGCGGGCAGGCCGGCTGCGAGCGAAGGCACGACCTCGGCGAAGAAACGCGGGTTCAACTTCTGCACCCCGGCCCAGAAGTAGAGGCCCGCCACCAACAGCCCGCACGCGCGCAACGCATCCCCCTCGCCCTCCTCGCCCCCGTGCGCGACCGCGACCAGCAACATCATGAAGACGTACTGGTAGAACCAGGGCTGCCAACGGTTCTCGTCCCACAGCGCGAGCGGCACGGCGAGCGCGAGGGCCGTTACGTCTGCGGAAAGATCGCGGCCAAGCTGTCGAAGACCGGGACGGTCGGGAACGTCCGCCCCGCAGAGAGCCAAAGCCCGCGCGACAGCGCGAACCCGCACAGCGTCGCGAGCGCCAGCACGAGCCTCAGCAAACGCAGCCTCCCAGCCGCAGTCCCGGCCCGCCGCACGCCCTCCGCGCGTTCGCCCTGCTCGTAGTCGGCTTTGCTCGGCTTGAAGTCTGCCACCCTCGTCTCTTACGGCAACGTCTTGACGTACGCGTTCCAGAGGCGGTTGGCGTACGTGGTCGGGATGTGGTCTTTGAGCGGGCCGGGCGCGTTGGAGAGCAGCAACGCGTCGAACTTCTCCTGCGCCTTCTGCGCGGCGTCTTTATTCGACCCGCCGCCGAAGAGGCCGAACAGCTTTGCCGCGATGGAACTCAGGAAGTTGGACGGCTGGGGACTCGGCGGCGGCAGCTTAATCAGATTCAGCAGGCCGGCGAACTTGTTTCTCATCTCTTTGAGGTCGTCGGACGGCGCGGCGGCGGGCGCGTCCACCCGCGTGATCTTGCCGTCGGACGCGATCCGCATCAGCGTGCCGACGTGCCCGTAGCCGAACTGCTCGGGGGGGACGCGCGGGACGATGTCGCGGTCGTTGACGAACCTGTAGTACCCGAGCCCGGCCCCGCCGGGGAAGGTCTTCCGGAAGGCCGCGCCGAACTCCGCGTCGCCCATGAGCGGGCTCCCGCAGGTGTAGAGCCCGGCGACGGGCTTCACGCCTTTGGCGAAGAGGAAGGCGGCGATGGCGGCGGCCGCGGCGCCGAGGCTGTGCCCCGTGAAGAAGAAGGAGCGCGGGCTCTCCTTGTCGAGGTCGGACAGGTAAGACTTCAGCCCCTTCTTCCCGCCCGGCTGGTCGTTCCAGACGGCGTTGACGGCGGCGGCGAACCCTCGGTGAATCTTCCCGCCCGGCTCGAAAGGCGTCGGGAGAAAGTGCTGGTCCGCGTCGATGTCGAGCACGATCTGGCTGATATCTTCCATGCTGCTCGCGCCCGTCTGCGTGCCGCGGAAGGCGACGACGGCGAACTCCTTGTTGCTGGCGACGAAGCACTGCGTGCCCCCCTGGCTGAAGGTCTCGACCTTGGACAGCCCGGCCTTGTCGAACTCTTTCCTGATGGCGGCGTCGTCGGAGTAGACCAGCGTAGACGCCTCGGCCAGCCACCACGCGTTGAGCAGCTCGAACCCCGGCGCCTTGTGTCTGAAGGCGTGGGGGCCGCTGTCGAACCGGAGCTGCCGCTTGTCGCCGTCGGTGAAATACGGGTGGTTGGGGTAGGGTGGGATGAGTTCGTGCGGGGTCGTGTCCTTCGTCTTCTCGGCGGCCATTGGCTCTTCTC
>CAXTSK010000657.1:0-3043 GCA_964246655.1 uncultured Pyrinomonadaceae bacterium | reverse complement strand
GGCGTGCGCCGCGCGGTGAAGAAGTACAAGGGCAAGGACGGCAAGGTCTACGAGAACGAGGTCTACGAGGTCTCTTGGAACGCCGGCCGCGAGAAGAAGGGGCGCACGAGCGTCTCGATTAGAAAGTACGGCGAGGCGCGCGCCTTCCGCATGGCCTGCGCCATCCGCCGCGAGAAGGAGCGACAGATGTACGGCGAGCCCGTCGCCGCCAAGTGGGCCGGCGCGCTCTCGAAAGTCTGCGCCGCCTGACAACCCTTTGCCGCGCGAGGGCGTGCGTCAAAGCGATTTCAATTTCCCACGCGCCCCGCCGGCCACCGCCGCGCGGGGCGCTCCTTTTCCAAACGCCGGAGCGTTGGATGTATCATGCCGTGGTTCAAAGCCTCTGACTCGAAGCCCACGGAGGACGGCTGAGCTGACATGACGCAAAAGAGCGGCGATTGCTACATAGATGTCTGGCGCGACGCGGACTTCCGCGGCGAGAAGATACGCATTCAGGGCCCGTCCGAGTACGCCTCGCTCGAATTCGCGCAGGGAAACTGGTGCGCCGACATCGGCAGCCTCCGCGTCGGCCCCAACGCCTTCGTCGTGGCCTACCGCCGCCGCGACTTCCAGGACGAGCCCGTCACCTTCGGCCCCAACGACGAAGTCGCAGACCTCAGCCAGTTCAAATTCGATGACGAGATAGAGTCGATGCAAGTCATCGACTCCCTGAAGATCTTCAACCACCTCGAATACAACTCCTCCCTCTTCCCCGAGACCCCCGACGCGCCTGCGGACGGCCCGAGCGAGCCCTGGCCCAACCCGAACAAAAGCAAACGCTGGAAGGGCAAAAGCATTAGACGGGCGTATTGACTGGGCGCCCCCGGGGCGATAGTATTCGCCAGCCCGAAAGGAGATGAAACAGCCATGACTTCTACTAGCCAGTTCCGCCCGGCGGTCCTCGTCATCTCGCTCTGCTGTCTGATGCTGTTCACCTGCTCCGCCCGCGCCCAGGCGAAGCTTGAGCTACAGACATGCGAAGACCTGAAGATCACCAAGAAGCAGTACGGCGGTCTGATTGTGGAGACCGCGGCCTGCGTCAACCCCACCAAGTCCTTCCGACCTAAGGGAACCCTGCGAAACGTCCACATCCTTGCAACCTTCCCGGCCGTGCCCACCGGCGCCAAGACCACCTTCCTCGTGACTGAAAACGACGCCGACGGCGAGGACGTGCAGTACGTGGACTACTGGGTCTCGCAGTACCACACGTCGGCCTACGCCCAACTGACCATCAACAAGCCGGGCAAGTACTTCGTGCGCATGGTGAACACCCTCGACAGGTCGCAGGTCTGGGCGACGACCGACTTCAACGTCGGCGAGGATACGGTCGGGGCGCGCGCGGCCGGCAACACCGCCGCCGGCCAGGGCAGGGTCAGCATTTGCAAGGAGATCGACGACGACTGGAAGTGCGTCGGGCAGTCGGGCCAGTGGGCGGCGAACACGCCCTTCAACGTCCTGTTCGAGAACCCGACGCCGGTCGGGGTGGACTTCATCGGCATCATCTTTTATAAGCGCGGCGCCGACGGCAAGGATGTGGAGTTCGTCAACGAGTATCAGCAGAACATCGGCATGGACAGTCGGAGGTACGCGACCGTGACCGACGAGATGAAGCTGCCCGCCGGCACCTACAGCGTCTACGTCATTGCCTGGGGCAAGCGCGAGGTGTTGGAGCACCGCGGGAACTTGAGCGAGTACTTCGCCAAGACGGCGCTGACGGTGAAGTAAGCCCCGGGCCGTCGGCGCCCTCCCCGCGCCGACAGGTCGGTTAGTCGAACACGGGGAACACAGTTCAAGCCTTCATCGCTCAAGCGGAAATAGGGCTTACCCCCCACGCCCCCCGACGCCGTGTGATGCTCACCATACGCAAAGCCAGGCAGGAGGATAAAGAGGCCATCTGGCGCGTCCACGGGAGGGCCATCAGGGAGACGTGCGCGAGTCATTACTCGCCGGAGGTGATCGAGATTTGGGCGGGGCGTCTGCGTCCCGAGAAGTACGCGGAGGCCATCGACAGGTACGAGTTCTTCGTCGCCGAAGAGGACGGCGAGGTCGTCGGCTTCGGCGAGCTGGGTCAGGAGGCCGGGGCGATTCAGGGCTTGTACGTCAGCCCGGCCGGGCGCGGGGTCGGCTGGAAACTTCTGAGTAAGCTCGAAGAGACGGCGCGCGCCTACGGGCTGAAGTCGCTGCGCCTCACGTCGTCGCTCAACGCCGTCCCCTTTTACGAGCGCGCGGGCTTCGTGGCTGTCGAAGAGTTGACGGAGACCATCGGCCCCGGGGTCGAGAGGGCGAGTGTCAGAATGTTTAAGGAGTTGAAGGCCGGCGCCTTCTAAGGCAACACGCTGGCGGGATTCACGAGCGCCCTTGAGGGAGCCGGCGGGTGGCTCGGACAGTCTCCGATGAAACGACCACACAGATTCGTCGCAATCTTCGCCGCCGCTCTGGCGGTCGTGCCGTTTCTGCCGCTCTACGTCGAACGGACGTTCGTGCGTCTGTTTCTGGTGCGCGGGGCGCGGGGCGACACAGTCGAGTGGGGTTGGGCCTTGCGCACGCTCGCGGGCTTCTGGTCTGACTATCATCACTTCACGCCGGAGCAGAGGCCGGCGCTGTGGCTGTGTGTGAACCTCGCGCTCGCCGTCACGTATGCCGTCCTGATAGCTTTCATCGTTAACCATCTGCTCGTCCGCATTTCTGGATTTAAGTCGGGCCGCTCGTAACGATAAACTTTCCCGCCGCCGAACCCGTAACACACCTCCGAACCTCTGCGGGGGCTCCGCGCCTCTTATATTCGGCAAGGCAATTTCACATGCAGGAGAAACGAAACATGCACGTCTGGAGACGTTCCCTCAACCTCGCGCTGTCGGCCGCGATGTTGTTCTCGATGGCGTCGGCGCTCGCGCCGCGCGCACGCGCGCAGGAGGCCGCGAAGGCGCAGGCCGCGGCGGCGCCCGCAGACCTCGACGCGAAGCTCGCCGCCGTCGAGAAGGCGGTCGAGGAGAAGCGACAAGCG
>CAXTSK010000656.1:0-3047 GCA_964246655.1 uncultured Pyrinomonadaceae bacterium | reverse complement strand
GCGCCGACCGGCAGGCCAAGGTGAGGGGCTACCGCATCGAGCCGGGCGAGGTCGAGTCGGCACTGCTCAAACACGAAGGGCTGCGCGAGTGCGCCGTCGTCGTGCGCGAGGACGGGCAGGGCGGCAAGCGGCTCGTCGCCTACTTCGTGACCGAGCAGGGAAGTGAGGAAGTGACGGCGTCCGGGTTGCGCGAGCACCTGCGGAGCCGTCTGCCCGACTACATGGTGCCCTCCGTCTTCATGCGCCTCGACGCCCTCCCGCTCACCCCGAACGGGAAGCTCGACAGGAAGGCGCTGCCCGAGCCGGAGGCGGGGCGCGAGGCCGTCGGCGGCGATTACGTCGCCCCGCGCAACGAGTTGGAGTTGAGCATCGCGGCCATCTGGCAGGAGGTGCTGGGGCTCGAACAGGTCGGCGTCACAGACAACTTCTTCGAGCTGGGCGGCCACTCGCTGCTCGCCACGCAACTCGTCGCACGCTGCCGCGAGGCTTTCGGCGTCGAACTGCCGCTGCGCCAACTCTTCGAGGCCCCTACCGTGGCCGACATGGCCGCGCGCGTTGATGCGGCGATACGCGGCGGGGTGATGGCCGCGGCTCCGCCCCTCGTGCGCGTCGTGCGCGGAGGCGAGCTGCCGCTCTCGTTCGCGCAGCAGCGGCTCTGGTTCATTGACCAGATGGAGCCGGGCTCCTCGGCCTACAACGTGCCGACGGGCGTGCGGCTGCGCGGACGGCTCGACGTGGACGCGCTGCGGCGCACGCTGACGGAGGTCGTGCGTCGTCATGAGGTCTTGCGCACCACGTTCGCGACCGCGGGCGGTCGCGCCGTCCAACAGATCCATGACCCGCGGCCGTTCGCGCTATCGGTCACAGACCTGGCGGGACTGGCCCCGCATGCGCGCGAGGCGGAGGCGCGGCGGCTGGCGGTCGCGGAGGCGCACAAGCCCTTCGACCTCTCCCGCGACCCGATGCTGCGCGTACGCCTCCTGCGGTTAGGGGAAGAGGAGCACATCGTCCTCCTTACATTGCACCACATCGCCTCGGACGGCTGGTCGATGGGCGTGCTCATCAACGAGGTGGCAACCCTCTACACGGCCTACTCGCAAGGGCAGGACTCGCCGCTCGCGGAGCTGCCCGTGCAATACGCGGACTACGCGATGTGGCAGCGCGAGTGGCTACAAGGCGAGGTGCTCGAATCGCAGCTCGCCTACTGGCGCGAACGGCTCTCAGGTGTCGAGCCGCTGGAGTTGCCGACTGACAAGCCGCGCTCGTCCGTGCGCTCGAACCGCGGCGCGACCGAACACATAGTCGTCGGGAGCGAACTGACGGCCGCGCTGCGTGCTCTTTGCCGCAGCGAGAGCGTCACGCCGTTCATGCTACTGCTCACCGGCTTCAAGGCGCTGCTGCATCGCTACACGGGGCAGACCGACATCACCGTCGGCACGCCGGTCGCCGGCCGCGGGCCGGTGGAGTTGGAAGGGCTGATCGGCTTCTTCGTCAACACGCTGGTGATGCGCACGCAGGTGGGAGGCGGCGAGAGTTTCCGCCGGTTGCTGCGGCGCGTGCGGGAAGGGTCGCTCGAAGCCTACGCGCATCAGGAGGTGCCCTTCGAGCGACTCGTCGAGGAGCTAGCGCCGGGACGCGACCTGAGCCGCCACCCGCTCTTCCAAGTCTCCTTCGTCTTACATAACGCCCCGGCCGGCACACTCGAACTGCCAGGGCTTGAGCTGAGCGGGGCGGGAGGCGAGAGCGGGGGCGCGAAGTTCGACCTCACGCTTCAGGTGTTCGAGGGCGAGTCCGAACTGTCGTTCACCCTCGACTACAGCACCGACCTGTTCGAGGCCGAGACGGTGCGCCGGCTGCTCGGGCACTACGTCCGCCTGCTCGGCGAGGCCGTGGCCGCACCCGACGGTGCCGTAGGCGAGTTGGAACTGCTCGGCGAGGAGGAGCGCAGCCGCCTGCTCGTCGAGTGGAACCAGACCCGCCGCCCCTTCCCCTCAGATTCCACGCTCCACTCCGCCTTCTCCGCGCAGGCCGCGCTCACGCCGGACGCCGTCGCGCTGACCGACGGCTCCCGCGAGTTGACATACTCGCAGACGGAGGCGGCCACTAACCGTCTGGCGCGCCTCCTCCTCGGACGCGGCCTCCGCCCCGGCTCGCCCGTCGGCCTGCGCCTGGAGCGCTCGCTCGACTTCGTCGTCGCGGCCCTCGCCGCGCTCAAGGCTGGTGGGGCTTACCTGCCGCTCGACCCCACGTACCCGGCGGAGCGCCTCGCCTTCATGATCGAAGACGCCGGGGCGGCCCTGCTCCTCACACGCGGCGGAGACTCTGACACCCTCGACGGCGAACTCGAAGAAGCCTGCCGCGACCTCGGGGTCGGAATCGTGCACTTAGCAGACGAGGCCGAGGCCCTTTCTGCCGAAGACGACTCTGCGCCACTGGTGCGCTCATACCCCGACTCGCTGGCCTACGTCATCTACACGTCGGGCTCGACGGGGGAGCCCAAGGGCGTCGCCGTCACCCACAGGAACGTGCTGCGCCTCGCCTGCTCGGCCGGCTTCGCCGACCTGACAGCATCAGACTGCGTGCCGCACATGGCGGCCACCGGCTTCGACGCCTCCACCTTCGAGCTGTGGGCGCCGCTGCTCGCGGGCGCGCGTGTGGCTGTGCTCACGGGGCGTGTGCCGGCGGCTGAGGAGTTGGGGCGATGGCTGCGTGAGCAAAGGGCGACGGTCGCGTGGCTGACCTCGTCGCTCTTCAACGCGGTCGTGGACGAGGAGGTCTCGGCGCTCGCAGGGCTGCGCCAGTTGCTCGTCGGCGGCGAGGCGCTCTCGGCCGAACACGTCCGCCGCGTCCGGCGGCTCCTGCCCGGACTCCTGTTGACGAATGGGTACGGTCCCACCGAGGTGACGACCTTCACCTGCTGCCACGCCGTGGGCGACGGCGACGGGCGTGGCATTCCCATCGGGCGGCCGATTGGGAACACGCGCGTCTACGTGCTCGACGGGCGGGGGCGGCCCGTGCCGGAGGGTGTGGTCGGCGAACTCTACGCG
>CAXTSK010000655.1:0-3049 GCA_964246655.1 uncultured Pyrinomonadaceae bacterium | reverse complement strand
GCCGGCGCTGCCGCGCGGGGCAAACACGCATCGCCTCATGCCGCCCCTCCGAACGTTGTTGCGCCTGGCGGTTCGGCTTCGCGCGCGGGGGGGCGGGCGGCGGCCCTCCTCGCTCAGGCGCCGCCGCCCTGTCGGCCGAGCCACGCAGGAGTGTGCGACTCGGCTCGACTCCCCGCCGGCGCGGCGACGGGTCCTCGGCACGGGCCTCCAGAGCCTGCCCGGCACGGACGCCCGGCCTGTTCCCGCCGCGCCGAAGGGTAGGTGAATGCGTCGCGTGAAAGAATCGGGTGGACTATGTATTTCGCGTAGGGATTTAAAGTAGTTCAGCCAGCCGGGCGCAGCCTTCATCACCTGCGCCGCTACAACAACAGTTTGGCGATATCCTTTAAGACCACCTCGAAAGGTGCCGCGCCGCTTCGCCGCGCGCAGCCTCCTGACGAAGACGGTCAGCGGCCCGGCCGACAGGATCAGGACGAAGACGACCAGCCCGACGGCGATGTGTTTGAACGCAAGCGGCGACGCGCCCCAATACATCACGCGGTTCGCGGCGGTGCCGGCCGCAATCGCCCCCAGCGCGAGCCCGAGCAGACGGAAGCCGCGCAGCGAGGAGCCGACGAACTTCAGCCCGCCGACGTGGTCTGGGTGGCTCGGGATTAACAGCAGGTCGAGGCGCGCCATCAGCCATAGGAATCGCCACCAGAGGAGCACGCGCCACACCCAGCCCACGAACAGCACGAGCAGCAGCGGCAGGCTCACCAGCGTGTGCCACCATCCCGCCGGGGAGAAGGCCGTGCGCCCCGCGCCGCCCGCGACGTACCAGGCCGGAACCTCGCCGGGAGCGAGGTTCATGACCAGCACCACGACCAGCGCGTAGGCGAGGAGCACGGCGACAAAATCCGCCCTCTCGGAGTCGATGAGCCAGCGGGTTGATGCGACAATCGCCCCGAACCGTTCCGTGTCGGACTCGCGGACGAGCCCCGCGTCGAGGAAGTGGCGGGCGATGCCACCAAGGCGAGGGATGCAGTCGGGTTCCGCCAGGATGAGCAGCGGCGCCGCGACGAGGAACCGCGCGTAGACGGAGAAGTCGGAGAAGAAAGATTTCGCCGCCTCGTCACCCAGGACGAACGCCTGCACGGCGGCCAGCAGGGCGGGCGGCACCCAACCGATGAGCATGACGAGCTGGGCGCGGCGCACGCTCCGTGAGTCTCCCGGCCGAATCAGGCCGAGCGACTTCTGCCACCTCAGCGGCGGCCCGCCGTCGAAGAGTTCATCGTCGCTGTGTGCCGCCCGGCTCATACTCACCTACTGTCGGAAGACCACCGCGAGGAAGGCCAGGATGCCCAGCGCCAAGATCAGGCCGGCCAGCCACATCGCTTCTGAAGAGGGAACAACAACGTCTCGCTCCCGCAGCGCCTTCATGCTGCGCCGGTGCTGCAACGTGGCGAAGAGCACCGACACCAGCCCGAGGCCGATCATGATGAGCGCGAACTCGCGCGGCCCGAGAAGGCGTCCGTCCGGCCGCCCCCCGCCCTGCTCGCGCATGTAGTCGAAGAACTTGTAGATGGTGAAGCCGAAGCTGATTAAAGATATCGCCGTCCGCACCCACGACATCAGCGTTCGCTCGTGGGCAAGACGCGTACGATCCACGGAGAGTTTCGTCGAGTCCGTGATGCCGGGGGTCGTCATCGGATTGGCCCTCTTCTCTGACGAACGTCTGTGCCTTCGTCGTTCATCAGCGCCAGCGGAGCCTGTAAGCGCGGGCCAGCGCGTTCAAGTCGGAACGCACGACCTGCCAGTCGCCGGCCGCTCGCCCCCCGAGGCGGTTGCGGCGCATGAAGCGGTCGATGTTCTGCGCGCGGACGAGGACTTCGCGGGCCGAGTTCGGCGCCGCGCCGCTGTCTTCGTAGTGGTCTTTGAGCCGGTCGGTGGCCTCCTCGAAGTCGTGCACGTAGCCGTTGACTTCGTCCTCGGCGCGCGTGCCGTTAAGGGGGCTGTGATCCAGCGCGCTGTCGAGCGACTTCGTGAAGCGATCCGTATTCTCCTCCAGCCGCCGCAGAATCCGGTCTACGTCCTGGCGCTGCGCGGACGCCCTCTCGACCCCGCCCGCCAGCGCAAGCGCGATGGCGACCGCGCTCGTTAAGAAATAAAGTCTCTTCCTCATTGACGCCTCCTCCCTGTCTGTACTGTCACTCCGCCCCGAGGGCCGCCGCTCGTCTCGTCACGTTTGTCTCTTCGGCCGCGGCCCGCTCGGCGGACTTCTCCACATCCTTCTCAAGAAAGTAGTTGAGGAACGTTCGGATGGCGGCGATGGCGGCCAACTGCCCGATCTGCTCCCACGTCGGCGCGATGGCGCTGCGCACGATGTCGGCGGCCAGCTCGAACTCCAACCCCAGCAACAGCCACACGCCGAAGCGCTGCCAGACCGCTCTCTTATCGGCGAAGGGGTGGAGGCTGTCGGGGCGTGCGCGGCGGAAGAGGAGGCCGCCGACCGCCTCGCCCGCGCCGTAAGCGATGACGAGCGCCGCGATGACTTCGACGCCGAGCGCGATATAGCCCGCGACCTCTTTGAACAGTTCCTCCACCTTCGCGTCCTCACAAATTATCAACGCCCTCAGACGGCGACGTGCCCCTGCCTTCCAGCGCGTCGATTCTCGCCTCCGCCGCGCGCCGCGCTTCGTCGAGTGAAAGTCCCGCGACGTGTTCGTGATAGATGTCCAACTTGAAGAAGCATGCCTCCCAACCGCCGTCGCTCTGGTAGAGCAGAATCTCCCAGTCGTCCGCGTACACACCTGCCCATTTCGGCTGACCCAAAGACGCCTCCTGAGCCTGTATGCTCCGCCGGTGCGGCGAGATGCGGCCTGACGAGCCGACGAAGGGCGACGGCTCGCCCGCACGGCGATGAGGGGCGCGAGGTTTCCTCACGGTCGGGTATCCCCTATGTTCGTTGCCGCGCGCAGGGCGATGCGTGCGGCGGCGGTCAGCCCATCTGTCTATGCACGCGGACGATGGTGCGGAAGCCGAGGTGGCACGTCGAGGTGTCCACGGCCTG
>CAXTSK010000654.1:0-3051 GCA_964246655.1 uncultured Pyrinomonadaceae bacterium | reverse complement strand
CTGCGGTGATAGGCCTGATTGCCGAACATCGCCTTGCAGGCGCGCGCGCGTTTGGACGTTGGAGGGCTGCGGATCAGCCGCCGCCGGCGGGCGGGTCCTCGGGGCCGGCGGGCTTCTCGGAGTTGGAGGTGGCGTTGCCGACATCGGAGCCGATGTAGAAGAAGCGGCTGCCCGTGGCGGTCATCCCGGTCGGCTTCTGCGGGTCGGCGTTGACGGCGAAGCCCGGGGGCTGGTTGCCCGACTTGGCCGTGAGCGTCATCTTGTAGATGTAGCCGTCCACGAGCGGCGTGTCGCCGGTGAACTGCTTGCCGAGGTAGCCGCCCGACGAGAGTTGCTCGAAGGTGCCGTAGCCCGAGCGGTTCTTGGTGTTGAAGTAGGTGACCTGCGCGGTGGAGATGCGCCCGAGGTGCGTGATGGCCGCGGCCTCGTTGGTCGAGCGCACGCTCGCCTGCCAGGCGGGGATGCCGATGGCGACGAGGATGCCGATGATCGAGATGACGATCATCAGCTCGACGAGCGAAAACCCGCGCTGGCTCTTTGTGTCTGTTCTCATCAGTTCAAAACCTCGCTGCCCCGTAGTACACGTGCCGAGTCGGGCCGAGTTCCATAAAAGGCGGGAAGTGCGGCGCCGGTCGGGGTTTCGGCCTCACCGGGGTGACTGAATTTTACTACACGGAACCAGCCAAGTCACACGGGCGTCCAAAGGAGGGGTGCTGGGTGTTTCGGGGTTGGGCGAGTGGAACTCATGTCAGTATCAGGCGTTGGCCGAATTAAGTAAGAGCCAACCCAACACCCAACACCTAGCACCCAACCCCCTTTACCCTTTAGAATGGCTTCAGGAATGAGAAATCTCCACACGGCGGATAGGGAAGAGGGCGCGGTGTCGGCCGCCGAGGCAGCCGCGCGCATCGGGCGGCTGCGCGCGGCCGTCGAGCGCGTCATCAAGGGCAAGCCGGAGGCCGTGCGCCTGGCGACCGTCACGCTCCTTGGGCGGCCACCTCCGCGGCGAGGACGTGCCGGGCGTGGGTAAGACGACGCTCGCGCAGGCGCTCGCGCAAACCATCGACTGCGCCTTCCAGCGCATCCAGTTCACCTCAGACCTCCTGCCCTCCGACGTGATCGGCCTCTCGGTCTACGACGAGCGCAAAGGCTCCTTCGAGTTCAAGCACGGCCCCATCTTCGCCAACATCGTCCTCGCCGACGAGATCAACCGCACGACGCCGAAGACGCAGTCGGCCCTGCTCGAAGCAATGGCCGAGGGGCACGTCACGGTCGAGGGCGTGACCTACCGCCTGCGCGCGCCCTTCATGGTCGTCGCCACGCAGAACCCCGTCGAGCACCACGGCACGTACCCTCTGCCGGAGTCGCAGGTTGACCGCTTCATGCTGCGCATCCGGATCGGCTACCCCGCGCCCGACGTGGAGAAGGAAATCTTACGCGACCGCGAGCACGGCGACCCGCTCAACAACCTGCGCCCCGTGATGTCAGGCGACGAGGTCGTCGAGTTGCAGCAGGCCGTCAAGCACGTCTCGGTGGACGACGCGCTCGTCGATTACCTGATGCGCATCGTCGCGGCGACGCGCGAGTCGGAGACTTTAGACCTCGGCGTCAGCCCGCGCGGCACGCTCGCGCTCTTCCGCGCCGCGCAGGCGTTCGCGCTCGTCGAGGGGCGCGACTACTGCCTGCCCGACGACGTAAAAAGGCTCGTCCTCCCCGTCTTCGCGCACCGCCTCGTCGTCAACTCGCGCTTCTCCTCCTCGCTCCACCGCCGCAGCGAGGAGGCCGAAGAAGTCCTCCGCGAGATTATGAAGACCGTCAGCGTCCCCCTCTGAAGAGCAGTAGGCAGTAGGCGGTAGGCAGTTGAAAGAGCCGCTGTCGGGGCTTTAGGCTTATTCCTTCAATACACATCACGCGGAGCGACTGCCTACTGCTATCTGCCTGCTGCCTACTGTCATGAAGCGTTGGCGCAACACGATTCTGGGGACGCTGGTCGTGCTGAGCGGCGTGGGTGCGGCGGCGCTGACGGTGTGGGCGCGGCGGAACGGCGACTGGGAGTTGACGCGGATGGGCGCCATCGCGTCGATTGTCTTCGCGGTGCTCATCGTCATCTTCGTCGTGCCGCCGCTGGCGCGCAGTGCGCGGGCGGAGGCGGCGCGGCTCGACCTCTCGTTTCAGGTGACGGGGGGCGGAGTCATCTTCGTCTGCATCTACACGGTCGTTGCCTTCGCCGCGTGGAACACGGGCAACAACCTCCTCTTCCTCGTCTTCTCCGTCCTCTCCTCCACGCTCTTCGTCGCGCTGACCGCGGGGCGCGTCAGTCTGCGCGACCTCGTCGTCACCGCGCGCTTCCCCGACCACATCTTCGCGGGCGACCCGGCGCCCGTCATCGTCACGGTCAACAACACCAAGCGGCTGCTGCCCTCGCTCTCCGTCACGGTCGCGGCGCGCGAGCGCGCCGACCCGGCCGAGGGGCGCGGCCTCTTCCGCCGCGCGCGCGAGCGCAAGCGCGCCCTCGCGTACTTCATGTACCTGCCGCACCGCGCCAAGGTCGAGCAGCGCGTCGAGCAGACCTTCCCCGCGCGGGGCCGCGTGCTCGTCACCGGCTTCGAAATCTCGACGCGCTTCCCGTTCGGATTCTTCCGCCTGCGGCGGCGCCTGCGCGCGCGCGACGTGGAAATCATCGTCTACCCGAAGCCCGAGGGCTTGGGCGACGAGCTACACCTGCTGCCCATCGACGCCGGCCAGCTCGAAGCGCAGCGTCGCGGGGCGGGGCACGACCTGCATTCCCTGCGCGAGTACCAGCCGCAAGACGACGTGCGCCACATCCACTGGAAGGCGACCGCGCGCCAGGGGCGCCTCGTCGTGCGCGAGTTCACGGCCGAGGACGAGCGGCGCGTCCACGTCGTCTTGGACACCTTCGTCGAGGACGACGCCGAGGCGCTCCGGCGCTTCGAGCGCGCCGTGACCGAGGCCGCCTCGCTCGTCACGCACTTCGTCGAGGAGCGCGCCGAGGTGCGCTTGAGCGACGCCGTAGCGCGACTCGCCCTCGCC
>CAXTSK010000653.1:0-3063 GCA_964246655.1 uncultured Pyrinomonadaceae bacterium | reverse complement strand
GCGCGGGCGGCCCCCGTCGCATGATGATGGATCCGCAGCAGATGCTTGAGCGCCTGCCGCCTGTGACGTTGGCCGAACTCAAGCCCGGCCAGATGCTCGTCGTCTCCGGCACGGTCGGCGCCGACCCGACCCGCGTCACCGCCATCCAACTCGTCTCCAACGTCGAGCCTTTGATCGCCATGATGTCGCGCCGTCCCGGCGGCGCGGGCGGCGCGGGCGGCGGCATGAGCGCCATGGGCGGCGGCGGCGGCATGAACTTCGGCTTCGGCATCGGCACACCATAAAGAATAAGGTTCTAGGTTTTGGGTTTTAGGTGTTGGGTGAAAGCTAGTTCTTCCCCAACACCTAAAACCCGGAACCCAACGCCCCGGTTTCATTTCCCTCGTTAAAGGTATCGAATCATGAAAGCATCTTTTAAGGCGGTCGGGCGCGGGCTCGGTCTCTTGCTCGTCTTCGCGTTGTGTGCGGGCTCGGCGCTCGCGCAACAGGCGGGGGCTAGCCTGCGCGGGCAGGTCTCGGACGAGTTCGGCGGCGTCATCGTCGGCGCGACCGTCACCGTGACGAACGCGTCGGGCAAGGCCAAGTCCACGGTCACCGACAGCGACGGCGCCTTCAACGTCCCCGGCCTTCAGCCCGGGCGCTACAGCGTCCGCGTCTTCTCGACGGGCTTCGCGCCCTTCGAGAATCCCGAGGTGGACCTGGCCGTCGGCCGCAACGAGCTGCCCAAGGTCACGCTCGGCGTCTCGCTGGAGAAGGAGGAGGTGACGGTCGCCTCCGAAGGCCCCCTGAGCGTGGACACCGCGAGCGCGGGCGCCATCGTCCTCAAGGGCAAAGACCTCGAAGCGCTGCCCGAAGACCCGGACGAGCTGGCCGCGGCGCTCCAAGCCCTCGCCGGCCCGGCCGCCGGCCCCAACGGCGGGCAGATCACCATCGACGGCTTCGAGGGCGGGCGCATCCCCTCGCGCGACTCGATCCGCGAAGTCCGCATCAACGACAACCCGCTCTCGGCCGAGAACGACCGCCCCGGTTTCGGCGGCATCCAGATTTTAACCAAGCCCGGCACCGAGAAGCTGCGCGGCAGCTTCGGCGGTACTTTCAACGACGAGAGCCTCAACTCGCGCAATCCTTTCCTTAAGAGCGAGAAGCGTCCGCCGTTCCAGTGGCGCCAGTATTCGGGGACCCTCTCGGGCAGCATCGTCCCGAAGAAGTCTTCGTTCTTCCTCGACTTCTTCCGCGGCGAGACCGACGACAACGACCTCGTCAACGGCCGCGTGCTCGACGCGTCGGGGGCTGAAGTCCCCTACAACGTGGCGATACTGACGCCGCGCCGCAACTGGAGCATCAATCCGCGCGTGGACTACGCCATCAACGACAAGCACACGCTCATCGCGCGCTACAGCTTCTTCCACAACGACGACCTCAACCAGGGCGTCTCTCAGTACTCGCTGCCCGAGCGCGCCTACGACCAGACTTCGAGCAACCACACGGTGCAGTTGACCGAGACGGCCGTCCTCAACAAGTCTACGGTTAACGAGACACGCTTCCAGTACATCCGCTCGCGCTCCGAGCAGTTGCCGCTGACCGAGGGCCTCGCGAACGTCAACGTCTTCGACGCCTTCTTCGCCGGCTCCTCGCCGAGCGGCAACTTCTTCAACGAGAGCACGCGCTGGGAGGTGACGAACACGACGACGCAGGCCCACGGCACGCACTCGCTCAAGTTCGGCGCGCGCCTGCGCGGCGTCCGCCTCTCGGACTCCACCGAGAACAACTTCAACGGCACCTACTCCTTCAGGTCGATCTCCGCCTTCAGCAGTGCGCTGAAGCGCCAGACGTTGCCCGGCCAGCCGTTTCAGCAGACGGTCGTCCCCACGCAGTTCTCCATCACCACGGGCGAGCCTCTGGCCGAGATCAGCCAGGTGGACTTCGGCGGCTTCGTGCAGGACGACTGGAAGCTGCGGCCGAACCTGACGCTCGGCGGCGGCATCCGCTACGAGCAGCAGACCAACCTCGAAAGTAATTTCAACTTCGCCCCGCGCGTCTACCTCGCGTGGTCGCCCGACGCCGTCGGCGGCAAGCCGGCGAAGACGGTCATCCGCGTCGGCTTCGGCCTCTTCTACGACCGCCTCAACGAGAACATCGCGCTCACGAACGAGCGCCTCGGCGGCGCGGGCCTCCAGCAGCAGTACGTCATCCGGGAGTCGCTCAACCCCGACGGGTCGCCGATTCTCAACACCCAGCGGGCGCTGCTCAGCCGCGTGGTCTTCGACACCGACGGGCACGTCGTGAGCGGCGGGCTGACGGCCGCCGACCTCAATCCTTTAGGCTCCGGCGTGTTGCAGGCCACGCGCCAACTCGCGCCGGACGCGACCGCGCCCTACAGCTACATCAGCGGCGTCATCCTGACGCGCCAGCTCACGAAGACGACGCAGCTCAACGTCTTCTTCTCGACCTACGACACGCGCCACCTGCTGCGCTCGCGCAACATCAACGCGCCGCTGCTGGACGCCGACGGGCTGCTGCCGCGCGACTCGGAGGGCAAAGCCGTCGTCGTCCGCCCGCACCCCTTGCTCGGCGACATCTACCAGTACGAGACCTCCGGCACGCAGAGCATGAAGCAGCTCAACATCGGTGTGAGCAAGCAGTTCCGCCCCGGCGTCTCGGTCAACTTCAACTACACCCTCGGCAAGGCGCAGTCGAACGCCGACTTCGGCGCCTTCCCGATGAACCAGTACGACCTGACGGGCGAGTACGCGCGCACCAGCTTCGACGCGCGCCACCGCTTCGTCATGTTCGCTTCCTTGGCCGTGCCGAAGCTCAAGCTCTCGCTCAACCCGATGATCATCGCGAACACGGGGCGCCCCTTCAACATCATCACCGGGTTCGACAACAACAGCGACAACATCATCAACGACCGCCCGGCCTTCGCCGACTCGCAGACGGTCGCCTGCGGTCCCGGCCAGCGCCCCGGCCCCAACCCCGCCCCCGGCCAGACGCCCTGCGGCCTGGTGCAGACGCGCTTCGGTAACTTCGACATCCTGCCGAAGGCCGGGCAGACCATCATCC
>CAXTSK010000652.1:0-3071 GCA_964246655.1 uncultured Pyrinomonadaceae bacterium | reverse complement strand
CGGGCACCGCGCGGGCGAGGTGCTCAAACGAATCCGCGACCTCGTCAGGAAAGGCGCCGCGCAGAAGACGCAGCTCGACCTCAACGAGGTCGTCGGCGAAGTCACAGCGCTTTTAAGCGGCGCTGCCAACGCAAGATGCGTCAGGGTGCAGTCACGGCCGGGCGCGCGCCTGCCCTTCGTGCGCGGCGACCGCGTGCAGTTGCAACAGGTGCTCTTGAACCTGTTGCTGAACGCGATGGACGCCATGAGCGCCGTCGAAGAGGCGCGGCGCGAACTCGTCGTCGAGACGAGCGCCGACGGCGAGGGCGGAGGCGTCCTCGTGGCGGTGCGCGACAGGGGGCCGGGACTCAGCCCGCAGGATGCGGAGAAGGTCTTCGGTGCCTTCTACACGACCAAGCCCGAAGGGATGGGCATGGGGCTCTCCATCAGCCGCTCGATCATCCGCGCCCACGGCGGGAGGCTCTGGGCGGAGGCTGCCGATGAGGGCGGCGCGTGCTTCCAGTTCACCCTGCCGCCGGGCGAAGAGGTAACGTCGTGACGGAGACTGCACCCACCGTGTTCGTCGTGGACGACGACCTGTCCATGCGCTCTTATCTCAGGCGGCTCTTCGAGTCGGTGAGCATGCGCGTCGTGACACACACGTCGGCCGAAGAGTTTCTGAAAAGCTCACGACCCGACGCGCCGGCGTGCCTCGTCCTCGACGTGCAGATGCCGGGGCTCTCCGGCCTCGACCTCCAGCGCGAACTGGCCCGGGCCGACCTCCTACTCCCCATCATCTTCATCACGGGCCACGGCGACATCCCGATGACGGTGCAAGCGATGAAGGCCGGCGCCGTCGAGTTCCTCACCAAGCCCTTCCGCAACCAAGAACTGCTCGACGCCGTCCGCGAGGGGCATGCACGCGACCGCGAGGCGCGGCGGCAGAGGGCCGAAGTCGCGGAACTGCAACGGCGTTACGAGCGACTGACGCCGCGCGAGCGCGAGGTGTTCGCGTTGGTCGTCGCGGGAATGCTGAACAAACAGGTGGCCGCGCAGCTCGGGGCCAGCGAAAGGACGGTCAAGGCCCACCGCGCAGCGGTCGTGCAGAAGATGGAGGCGGACTCGCTGGCCGACCTCGTCAGGATGGCCGAAAGGCTGGGCGTCGTCGTCGGGCGCCCTTAGCTGAAGCCCGCCGGATTGCACCAAAGTACAATATCCAACCACCTCCCGGCCTGCTATGTTCTCTCTTCGGTAATGCCGAGCAGAAAGCGTTTAAAGGCAGGCATGATTTCAACAGAGAAGAAGTTGCTCGTCTCCATCGTTGACGACGACGAATCGATTCGCAAGACCGTCGCGCGAATCGTCGAGTCGGACGGGCTGGAGGTCGCAACCTACGGCTCGGCGGAGGAATTTCTTGCCAACGGCCACTCCGACGACTCGGCGTGCCTGATTCTCGACGTTCATCTGCCCGGCATCAGCGGCGTGGACTTGCAGGAGCGACTCAACCAGTCCGACCGCTCGATCCCCATCATCTTCATCAGCGCCAACGCCGACGAGCAGACGCGCGAAAAGGCTCTACGGGCGGGGGCGATTCGCTTCCTGAGTAAGCCCTTCAGCGTCTCCTCCCTCCTCGATGCCCTCCGCTCGACGATGCACGCCCGCGGCAATCCCTGATCGCTTCCAAAGCAGAAGAGAAAAGAGCAAACCGTCCGGCTCAAAATCCTGACCGTTTTTCAGGCCGGGTTAAGAGCCGTGCGGCTTGCTCCACTTGTTAATTATACAAAGTCAGGCGCCTCTGTCTATCCCGTGGCGCACATTCTTCAGGCAGCTCTTCTCCTCTTCAGGAGAGAGGGCTTTGTCGTGCGCAGCCGACATTGAAGCCGGGTTGCACCAAAGTACAAGGCGTTTGCACGCACGTACAATTTTCAAGCCCCAACCGCGTTGCTAATCTGCGTCCCGTCAAACGAAAACCCCTCGCGCAGGAAGACACGACCTCGAAGCCCAGGGAGGCACCGGAGATGCAAAACGCAGCGACATTGAATCAACAGCGAGCCGGAAAATCCGCCGCGCGCGGGCACGCCTTGACCGGCGCGGTCGCCCAAATCGTGGGGCGCGTCCTCGGCTGCTGGCGCCACCAGATGAGCCGACCGTTCACGCGCGAAGGCCGCACCTACCGCGTGTGCCTCTCCTGCGGGATGAGCCGCGACTTCGACAACGCGACCTGGAAGACCTACGGCCCTTATCAGGGCAGAGGCTGACGACGATAACAACCGACCGATTGACACGTCCGGCAAGGGCGAATGAAGGAGAGAAAATGAACACGAACACTTTCAAGCAGAACGCGATTCACACGGCCCGCAAGCTCACGCTCGCCGTCGCCGCCGGCCTGCTCGTCACGCTCGGGCTCGGCGCACAGGCCGCCGCGCAGATCTCCCTGCAGCAGTCCTGCCCGGCCGCCAGAGACTACGCGATGCGCCCACCGGGCATCTGTGAGGTGGACGAGACGCGCCGCGTCCGCGTGCAGGCCGTCTACTTCCGCACCGACGACAAGAACGCCTTCATCTCCGAGGCGAACGGCGTCCACCTGGCCCCGAGCACAAAACTGCTTCGCAGCGAAGACTTCAGCGGCAAACTCGCGCAGCTCGTCGCGCGGGGCAAGGCTGAGATCAACAGCCGCCGGACAGGCACGCTCCTCCTGGCCGAGTCAGCCGCGCTCGACCGCGGGCCGCAGTCCCTCAACCAGAACGCGAGCTACTTCGATAAGGCGAACTACTTCGATGTGGCAACCCGTTGGCTCCCCGTCGCCCGCGTCCGCAAGCTCGACCGCCACACGACCTTCTCCGTCTTCCGCCGAAAGGACGAAGACTTCTATCGCGTCGGGCTGGTGTCGTGGTTCGTGGAGCTGAGGCCGGACGGCGGCGGCTGGATGACCGTAGACCTCGACGCGGGCCTCTTCCTCCGCCCCGGCGAGACGCAGATCATCAAGTTCCTGAGCGACTTCGAGCGTGAGCGCACCGGGGAGGCGCGGACGCACCTCGCGCTCACGCTGGTTCCGCTCGGCGACGCCGACGAGGGAGAGACCGCGCAGGTGA
>CAXTSK010000651.1:0-3081 GCA_964246655.1 uncultured Pyrinomonadaceae bacterium | reverse complement strand
ACACAGCCTGTCCCACGGCATCGGCTGCCTGCCCCATCGCACGCATGCCCTGCCGCATGGCCTCGGCCGACTGCTGCCCCACGTTCGAGGTCGTCCCGCCGCGACTGCCGGACGTGCCGAGCGTGAAGACGCCGAGAGTCAGATCGACCAGCCCTCTCTGTAAGTTATCGCCCGCTCGAAAAGTGGCGCGGAGCGCGTCGCCGAACTCGTCCTCGGTCGCGCCCGTGACGTTCTCGAACGATTCGACCGCCTTCGACGGGCGGAAGACGTTGAACATTTGCTGGACGCCGAAGAGGGACATCGCCCACGTGTAGCTCATCATCGACTTCGTGAACTCGCGCATCGCTGATTCTCCTTGACTAAACTTCCCGCCCCTTCAAGCTAGGCGACGGACTGTCCGCAGCAGCAGCGCCGAGGCTGTGCCGACGAAGAGCAGTTCCGCCGTAAAAAGGTTGACTCCGATTGTCGCGCCCTCGCCGGTCGCCGCCGCCGCCACGAGGGCGATGGCGAAGACGGCCACGCCCAACTGCACCGCGCGCCGCCGCAGACTCTCCTCGCCGCGGCCGTCCGACGTAACGAGCGACGCCTGCGCCTCCACTTCGCCCGCCGCCAGCCGCTCGACGAAGGCGGCGGCGCGTAGCGGCCCGTCGCGCATGACGTTGCCGCCCGAGATGGCCCAGTCGAGGATCGAGTCGTAGGTGAACATCGCGCGCCGCGCGCTCCAACGCAGGTGTCGGTCGCAGACCGTCTGGAGGTGGCGGCCGAGGTCGAACGTCGGGGCGAAGCGCGTGATGAGGCCGTCGATGGCGATGGCCGAGCGGATGTACTTGACCACGTCGCGCTCGGGCCAGACGCCCGTGCGCCGCGAGAGCCGGAGCATGTCGAGCATCACGAGCGTGAAGTTCTTGCGCAGCCGACGCTCGCGCCCGTCCGACTCGTACCAAGTCTCGGCGAAGATACTGAGCTCCTCGCGGAAGCGGACGGGGCTCGACTCCGAGTCGAAGACCGAGATGCGGAAGAACGCCTCGCACATGCCTTCGAGGTCTCCGCGCGTGTAGGCGAGGGTGAGCGCGACGAGGTTCTGCCGGGAGTAGCGGCTGATGGTGCCGGTGATGCCGAAGTCGATGTAGCCGACCGTGTTCGCGGGCAGGATCATGAGGTTGGCCGGGTGCAGGTCGGCATGGAACATGCCGTGGCGGAACACGTCGCCGAGGAAGTTGTCGATGATGTGGCGCGCCATCACGTCGGGCTCGAAGCCCGCTGCCCGCAGCCGCTCGAAGACGTGGCCGTCGCCTCTTTCGAGCGCGCGTAGGTAGGCGAGCAGCGTCTCGCCCTCAAAGAACTCGGTGACGAGCGTGCGCCGCGTCGTGAACCGCCAGGAGACTTCGGGCACGCGCTCGTGCGGGTTGCCGCGGGCGTTGCGACGCAGCCGCTCCATGTAGCGCGCCTCGCAGCGGTAGTCCAACTCCTCGTGCGTCCAAGCGAGGAACTCGCCCGTCGGCTCAAGCATCCAGTAGAGCCAGCGCAGGCGCAGCCGCTTGATGAGGCGGATGGTCGCCTCCATCAGGCGGATGTCACCGGCGAAGTCAACCTCGACGTTCGGCCGCTGCACCTTGACGGCGACCTTGCGCCCGCCGACGCGCGCGACGTGCACCTGCCCGATAGAGGCGGTGGCGAGCGGCTGCTCGTCGAATGAGTCGAAAAGCTCCGAAGGGCGCGCGCCCAGTTCTTCGACGAAAATCCGCTCGACCTCTTCGGCAGGGAAAGGCGTGACGCGGTCGAGCAGGTTGAAGAGCGCGTTACAGTATTCGAGCGAGATGATGTCGGGCTGGAGGGCGAGCATCTGGCCGAACTTGATGAAGGTGCCGCCGAGGTCTTCGAGCATCATGCGCAGGCGCTCGGGGCCGCCGACGGGGCTGACCCGCAGGCGACGCGCGAGCCGCGGCCAGCACCCGACGAACGCGCCCAGAGCGTGCGCGAGTACGTGTCGGATGACGACGCGGGTGATGTGCGCCAGACGGCGCAGGCTCGGCCAGAAAAACATGTTCCCCCTTCGGCTAACTTAGCTCTCCCTTGTAGCTGACCTTCTCCTCGTAACTGAGCCCCGCCGCCCGCGCGCCCGGCTCGCCGAAGACCGAGCCGAAGAAGATCGACTTGCGGCGGCGGTGCAGGTCTTGCAGCGCCGCCTCCATGCGGCCCCGTACCTCGCGGCTGATGGCGCGCACCGTCTCGGGGTCGTCGGCGGCCTCAGGCGGATACCTGTCCTCGACGTTGAGCGGCGGCAGGTACAGCGTGTGCCACTTCGACGGGAGCGGCACGGGCGCGAGCGGCCACGTCGGCGTGATGGGGAAGAAGGGCCACTCGGTACGCCGCTTCCACCAGCCCCAGTTGAGCTTGCCGATGATGGGGAAGGTCTCGGCGCTCCCCACCGTGACGAACGGGACGATGGGGGCGCGGTGACGCAACGCCACCTTGACGAACTCGTCGCGCCCGAACTTGCCGAGCCGGTAGGCGTCGCGGTAGAGCGCGAACGCGCCGCGGATGCCTTCGGGGTAGATGGCTAGAATCTCGCCGCGTTCGAGCACGCGGTCGGCGTTCTCCTGGCAGGCGATGACGCCGCCGAGCTTCGTATGGAAGTTGAAGAGGAACGGGAACCGGACGAGGCCCGGGTGGATCAGGAACCGCGGGTAGCGGCCGAGTTCCCGCGCGAGCAGGTGGAGCGTCATCACCGCGTCCCACGGCATGAAGCCGCGGTGGACGCCGACCAGCACGGCACGCCCGTGCGCCGGGACGTGCTTGAGCCCCGAGACCTCGACGCGCCAGTAGCGGTCGTGCAGGAACTTGAAGAGCCTCCGCCCGACCGCGTCGATATAACCCTTGTCCATCCCGAAGTCGTCGAACTCGTCGGCCGCGCGCAGGGCCGCCGCGCCCTTGCGCCCGTTCCCTCCCTTCGCGGCGCGGAACTCGCGGACGGCGTCGGCGCTCGAACGCAGGGGTGTGAACCCCAGCTCGCATTTGGCCTTCCGGTTCGAGACCGTCCACGAATAGCGCACGTAGTCGAGTTGCTCGACCGGGTGGCAC
>CAXTSK010000650.1:0-3085 GCA_964246655.1 uncultured Pyrinomonadaceae bacterium | reverse complement strand
ACCGCGGGCGGCCGGGGCCGGCCCTTCCCCCCCCCCCCCCCGCGCGCCGCAGCCCGGAGCGCCCTTCGCCGACCCGTGCCCCGACACCTTCGTTGACAGCACGGGCATGGAGCGTGAGGTGACGACGCGGCCGTACCGCGCGGCCTACATTCAGTTCGACATGACGGTCAACCGCGCGGGCTGGCACGACCGGCAGGCGCGCATCGCCGTGCTCGAACAGGACGTGACGCCCACGCTCAACGGGACGCGCCCGCCCGAGCCGCTCTTCTTCCGCGCCAACTCGGGCGAGTGCGTGGTCTTCAAGGCCACGAACTTGATACCGAACGTGCTCAACCTCGACGACTTCCAGATATTCACCCCGACCGACACGCTCGGCCAGCACATCCACCTCGTCAAGTTCGATGTGACAGCGTCGGACGGCGCGGGCAACGGCTGGAACTACGAGGACGGCACCTTCACGGCTGACGAGGTGCGCGAGCGCATCGCGGCCAACAACGCTTTCCAGCAGTCCATCGGCGGCTCGCAAATCCTGACGCCGAAGGTTCACCCCACGTTCGGCCCCGGCCCCGACAACAGGTGGGTCGGCGCGCAGACGACCACGCAGCGCTGGTGGGCCGACCCGCTCGTCAACCGCGCGGGGCAAGACCGCACCATCCGCACCGTCTTCACGCACGACCACTTCGGCCCGAGTTCGCACCAGCACCACGGCATGTACGCGGCGCTCGTCGTCGAGCCGACCGACTCGCTGTGGCAGGCGTTCGACGGCAGCTACCTCGGCGGCCGGCCTGACGGCGGCCCGACCTCGTTCAAGGCCAACATTATCTTCGACACGCCGGAGACGTGGGATCAGTCGCCGAGCTTCCGCGAGTTCAACCTCGCCTTCGCCGACTTCGCCATCGTCTACAGGCCCGACCTGATGCCCGTCAACCCGCCCGCGCGCGAACTCGTCCCGCTGCCCATCGCGGTCGAGGAGGAGGAGATACCGCGGCCGGAGTCCATCTCCGCGGCCGACCCCGGCACGGAGCTGATCAACTACCGCAACGAGCCGATCCCGCTGCGCATACGCAACCCGTCCACGAACCACCAGTGGACTGACGCGCGCGGCGACATGTCGAACGTCTTCAGCACGACCGTGCACGGGCTTGACCCGTTCACGCCGCTCCTCGAAGGCTACGAGGGCGACCACGTTCAGGTGCGGCTCATTCAGGGCGCGCAGGAGGAGCAGCACGTGTTCACGGTTCACGGCGGGCGCTGGCTGCACGAGCCCTCAGTCCCGAACTCCGGCTACTCCAACGCGCAGGCCATCGGGATCTCGGAGCACTTCGAGTTCGAGATGCCGTCCATGCCCCCGGTCGGCAACATCGGCGGCAGCAACCCGACGACGGCAGACTTCCTCTACGGGAGCGCCGCGACGGACAACTTCTGGAACGGCATGTGGGGCCTCATGCGCGTCTATCGCGGCATACGGCCCGGACTACAGCCCCTTCCGGCCAACTTAACCGGCACGGTGACGAGCAACGATCCGGGCCTGCGCACGGACTTCTGCCCATCCTTCGCCCCGCAGAAGACCTTCGACGTGGAGGCGTGGCTCGCCAAAGACCTCGTCGGCCCGAACGGGATTCTTTACAACACGACGTTCGGGCTCAAAGACCCGGCGGGCATCGTCTTTGTCGAACACGGCGACGTAGCATCCGTGCAGGCCGGGACGAAGAAGCTTGAGCCGCTCATCCTGCGCGCGCGCTCGGGCGACTGCATCAATGTCACGCTGACGAACAAGCTCCCGGAGGCGCTACCCGAGTACGACGGGTGGAACTTAATGCCGCTGCTCGTCAACCACTTCAACTTTAACCAGGTTCGCACGTCGAACGAGGTGAGCCTGCACCCGCAACTCGTCTCGTACGACGTGCGGTCGAGCGACGGCGCCAACGTCGGCATCAACGACCGCCAGACGGTCGCGCCGGGCAACAACCGGACTTACCGGTGGTACGCGGGTAAGGTTGAACTCGCGCCCAACGGCGTGCGGACGGCCACGCCCGCCGAGTTCGGCGTCGTCAACCTGACGGACTACGGCGACATCATTAAGCACGGGTCGCACGGTGCCATCGGCACGCTCGTCATCGAGCCGCAGAACTCGACGTGGACGTTCCCGGAGAGCGACAGCAACGCCACGGCCGACGTGACCGCCGGCACGAACCTCTTCAGGGAGTTCGTTCTCAGCTATCAGGACGACCTGCTCATGCAAGCGCCCAACGGGACTCCGATTCGCAACTACGTTGACGACGAAGACCCGGAGGACTCCGGCATGAAGGGGTTCAACTACAGGACTGACCCGATCTGGGCGCGGCTCGGGTTCCTGCCACAGATGACGGAGACCAACCCGTCCACCTTCAGCGACATGCTGAAACTCGTCAACGACTCCAACCAGGAGCAGGTGCTACGCTCGTTCTTCAGCCCGATACAGACGCCGATCTTCAAGGCCAACGCGGGCATGCAGCTCCGCTTCCGCGTCAACCAGCCGACGGGGCACCCGCGCCAGCACGGGTTCACCCTCTTCGGCCACTCGTGGTTCCACGAGCCGTGGGCGAATAACTCGACCGTCATCTGGCGGCCGGGCCTTGACCCCGAGCCGCAGTCCATGACCATCGGCTCGCAGAGCGGCCACACTGCGCGGCGCAACTGGAACATTGTCCTGCCGAGCGCGGGCGGGCCGTTCCGCGTGCTGGGCGACTACATGTACCGGACGCAGGAGAGCTTCCAGGTCACGAACGGGCTGTGGGGCGTCCTGCGCATCTCGCCGCCGCCCCATTCGCGGCCTGCGGTGTATGCGAATCACTTTACCTTCCTATCATCCACCGGCGCGGGCCGGCGGGCCGGAGCCGGTCTCTGAACAGAAGGCGGTAAACCTGAAAACAGAACGCAGCGACACAGACGACTCACAAGGAGTTCTTCGATGCCCGCGAAAGTCACACACAGGAAGGGACAGGCCATGACTCTCTTCGCGCGCGCCTCGTTGCGCGCGCGAGGGCGCCGCAGCCTCCCCGCCCCCGGCCGCAGGGCCGCCGAAAGTTGGGCCCCAAGCGGGCCC
>CAXTSK010000649.1:0-3086 GCA_964246655.1 uncultured Pyrinomonadaceae bacterium | reverse complement strand
GAGCGCGCCGCAGGCGAGCAGAACTGCCGCGAGCAGCAGCGCACGTTTCGCACTCGGAGTGTTGGAGACTCTCATCGTTCGGAGTTAAAGGGACGCACGCGCCTTCGGCCGCGTGGCCGACAATGTATCACCTCGCGGCTTTGAGTCAAGATACTTTTAGGCAGTAGCCCGACCGTGAGGGAGGGCGTCTATCATCCGTCATACAAAACTGAGGATGCTAGACGCCCTCTCTCACGGTCGGCCACGAATTCTGTTGTCGGCCGGACGCGACCGTGCTAAAAGAAAGCCGCCCTGCTTTTTTCGATTCGGACGCAAAGATGACTCCCTTCATCCCCCGAATTCTGTTGACCGCGTGCGCCGCCCTCTTTCTTTGCGTGCCCGCGGCCTTCGCACAGGAGCGCGGTCGTTTGACGGGGCGCGTCCTCGACTCGCCCGGCACCATGCCGAAGGGCGTCGAGGGCGCAGTGGTCGTCGCCGTCAATCAAATCAACTCGCACGCCTACCGCGCACGCACGAAGTCGGACGGGGCTTACTCGCTCAGCCTCCCCGCGGGCGCGTACCGCGTGCGCCTGGAAGCGCCGTTCAAGGCGAGCTTCGACAGCAAGGTCAAGTATGGCCCGTTCGCCATCGCGCGCGGCGAAGCGGTCGAGAACGTGGGCGTCGAGCCGGGGCACGACACGACGCTCGACATCGTGCTTGCGAAGAAGGAAGGCACGCCCGAGCCTTCCGTCCCGCCTGCGGGCAAGGGAGACGAGGGCGACCCGAACGGCTACGCGGGCTCTTCGAGTGTCGAGACCGAAGCCCCGATCACACCCGACCGCGTGCCCGTGCGCGACCGCTGGCGCATAGGCTTCCCCGAATACGAGCGCTACGGCGGCGTCTCGCGCGGCCGCGATATCCTCTTCCGAACCGGCAGCGCACTCAACCCTTACGACCAGACCATCCTCAAGGGCGACTACCCCATCTTCGGACAGCACGTCTTCATGATTCTTTCGGGGACGAGCTTCACGGCCGTCCAGCAGCAGCGGACGCCCATCCCCTCGAACCCGAGCAGCGCGCGGCCGGGCACCGCCGAAGCCTTCAACAAGCCCGAGGTGCTGGCCTTCAACCAGGTCTTCCAGTTCTCGCTTGAGATGTTCAGCGGCGACACGAGCTTCAAGCCGCGCCAGTGGGCCATCAAAATCTCGCCCACCTTCAGCGTCCCAAACTACGTCCGCGCGCGCGAGCAGGGCGTCATCAACATCGACCCCCGCCGCGGCACGACCCGCACCGACTGGCACTTCTCCTTCGAGGAAGCCTTCGCCGAGGTTAAGCTCGAAGACGTGAATGCGAACTACGACGCGATCTCGATTCGCGCGGGCATCCAGCCGTTCGTCTCGGACTTCCGCGGCTTCATCTACGCCGACAACAACCTCGGCGCGCGCGTCTTCGGCGCCTTCAAAAATAATCAGTACCAGTTCAACCTCGCCTACTTCGCGCAGTTGGAGAAGGACACGAACAGCGGTCTCAACCGCTTCGACCGGCGGCGGCAGAACGTCTACGTCGCCAACCTCTTCAAGCAGGACTTTCTCGCCAAGGGCTATACGGCGCAGGCGAGCTTTCACTTCAACGACGACCGCGCGGGCATCGAGTACGACCGCAACGGTTTTAAAGTCCGCCCGGCCGTCGTCGGCGACGTGCGGCCGCACTCTTTGAAGGTTGGCTACGTCGGCCTTTCGGGCGACGGCCACGTCGGGCGCATCAACCTGACGAACTCCTACTACTTCGCGCTCGGCACCGACTCGCACAACCCCATCGCCGGACGCAAGACGCGCGTCAAGGCGCACATGGCCGCGGCCGAAGCATCTCTTGATAAGGACTTCCAGCGCTTCCGCGCCTCCTTCTTCTTCGCCTCGGGCGACAAGAACCCGACGGATGACAAGGCGACGGGCTTCGACGCGATTCTCGACGACCCGAACTTCGTCGGCGGTCAGTTCTCGTTCTGGAACCGCGTCGGCATTCCGCTCATCGGCACAGGCGTCGGGCTGGTGCAGCCTTTGAGCCTTCTGCCATCGCTTCGCAGCAGCAAGACGCAGGGTCAGGCGAACTACGTCAACCCCGGCATCCTCATCGGCAACCTCGGGTACGACATCGAGTTGACGCAGCGCATCAAGGCCATCTTCAACTTCAACTACCTGCGCTTCCATCGTACCGAGTCGCTCGAATACCTTCTCTTTCAGAACAACATCCGCCACGACATCGGCGAAGACCTGAGCGTCGGCGTCGCGTACCGGCCGCGGCTCATCAACAACGTCACGCTCAACTTCGGCGCGTCGATGCTGAAGCCGGGGCGCGGCTTCCGCGACATCTACACGGACCAGTCGCGCAACTGCCCGCCCAACGTCGGGAGCTTTTGCACGCCCGACGACACGGTCATCAACCCGTCGAAGCCGCTCTACGCGCTCTTCGGCACGCTGCGGTTCAACTTCTGACAGCACATGCGCCGGCTCAACTCAGTTGAGAGATTTAAGGTCATCCTCGTGCTCGCGACTCTCGTCGCGCTCGGCCTCATCGCGTCGGGCGGCGTGCGCTCCTCCGCGCGCGTCGGCAAACAAACACCCGCGCAGGCGACTCCGACTCCCGCGCCTTCGCCCGCGCAGGCCGCGGCGCCGAAGGTCGAGGGCTGTCTTAGTTGTCACACGGGAAGCGAGCCGATGCACAACACGCGCAGCGGCAAGCTCAACGACGACGGCACCGACCGGATGAGCCTGACCTGCTCAGCCTGCCACGGCGGCAACCCGTTCCAGAGGATTGAAGAAGGCGCAAGAGGGAGGCTTCATCGCGGCGACGCCGAGTTCGACAAGGTGATGCGCGCCGCGCACGTCGCGCCGAAGTATCCGGAACGCTGGGCCGGGAAGGACGGGAAGTATTCGAGCGCCAACCCCGAGCGCACCAACGCACTGCTCGCCGCCGAGAGCCGCGAGTTCGTGCGCTTCGTCAACCCCGGCGACTTCCGCGTCGCGGAGTTGACGTGTTCTTCGACCGGCTGCCACACGTCTGAAGTCGCCGCCGCGCGCAACAGCATGATGCGACACGGCGCGATGCTC
>CAXTSK010000648.1:0-3095 GCA_964246655.1 uncultured Pyrinomonadaceae bacterium | reverse complement strand
GGTGCGGGACGCTCATTATCGTCATCCTCGCGCTCGTCTTCGGCGTTGACCCGAGCCAGTTGCTAAACGGCGGCGGCCCGGCCGAAGGCCCCGCGCCGGCCCAGCGCACGGGGCCGCAGCAGCAACAGACGGACGAGGAGTCGCAGTTCGTCCGGCGCGTGCTCGGCACGACCGAGGACGTGTGGAACGACGTGTTCCGGCGCAACGGGAGCCAGTACCGCGAGCCGACGCTCGTGCTCTTCTCGGGGCAGGTGCAGTCGGCGTGTGGCCGCGCCACCGCCTCGGTCGGGCCGTTCTACTGCCCCGGCGACGAGAAGGTCTACATCGACCTCTCCTTCTACGAGGAGCTGCGCTCGCGCTTCCGCGCGCCGGGCGACTTCGCACAGGGCTACGTCATCGCGCACGAGGTCGGCCACCACGTCCAGAACCTTCTCGGCACGTCCGACAAGGTGACGCAGCTCCAGCAGCGTGCGCGCAGCGAGGCGCAGTCCAACGACCTCTCGGTCAGGTTAGAGCTACAGGCCGACTGCTACGCGGGCGTCTGGGGCTTCTACGCCAAGCAGAAGAACATCCTCGACCCGGGCGATTTGGAGGAGGCGCTTAACGCCGCCTCCGCCATCGGCGACGACCGCCTCCAGCGCGAGGCGCAGGGGCGCGTCGTCCCCGACTCCTTCACGCACGGCTCCTCCGAGCAGCGCGTGCGCTGGTTCCGCGCCGGCTTCGACTCCGGCGACCTCCGCCGCTGCGACACCTTCAGCACGCGCGCCCTTTAGGCGCAATGATAAGTGATGAGTGATAAGTGATGAGAAGAAGACACCGCCTGCCTTTTCTTATCACTTATCACTCATCACTTATCACCTAAAGAAGAGCGACACGCTCATGATGAATCCGATGAGAATGACGGCGAGGCGGACGAAGCGTCGGCCGAGGCGGTAGGCGAGGCGCGCGCCGGAGTAGCCGCCCGCGATGGCCGCGAACGTCATCACCAGCACGTCCGCCCAGTAGACCCTCCCCGACGCGATGAAGTAGACGGCGGCCACGCCGTTGATGCAGATGGCGAGCAGGTTCTTCAACGCGTTCATCCGGTGGATGTCCGTGAAGCCCAGCAGCCCCAGCGCCGCCAGCATCAGGATGCCGATGCCCGCTCCGAAGTAACCGCCGTAGACCCCTACGCAGAACTGAAAGACCAGAGCGCCCGCCCACCACGCGCGCGTCGGCTCGTGCGCCTCTTCGCGGCCGCCGCGCAGCCGGCGCGAGATCGGCTCCTGCGCCGCGAGCAGCAGCGTCGCGAACAGGATGAGGAAGGGGACGAGCCGCCCGAACGTCTCCGAAGGCGTGCGCAAAAGCAGCACCGCCCCGAGCACCCCGCCCACGAGCGACGGCGCAGCGAAGAATAAAAACGTGCGCGTCCATCCCGTCAGCTCGCGCCGGAAGCCGTAGAGCCCCGCCAGCGAAGCGGGCCACAGCGCGACCGTGCTCGTCGCGTTCGCCAGCACGGGGTCGCGCCCGATCCACAGCAGCGCCGGGAAGGAGACGAGCGTCCCCCCGCCCGCAATCGAGTTGATGAGACCCGCCGCGAACGCCGCCGCCGCGATGACAACTTCCTGCCAGAGGTTCACGCGCCCGAGACTAACACAACAGCGGGTAGTAGGCAGATGGCAGTAGGCAGATGCCGCTCCGCGGCGCTTTCGACTGCCTACTCCTTTCCACATCCGCGCCGCCGATGCTTTATCATCGGCGCGTGCGTGCAAAGTTATTCTCCGTCTGCTTCATCCTCTTCGCTCTCGTGTGTGCGACGCGCGCGCAGACAGGCGCGTTGCGCGGAGTCGTCGTGGATGGTGACGGCGCGCCGGTGACGGGCGCGCTGGTCACGCTGATCGTGCACAGGTCTATGGACATCACCGGCGCGAAGATCGGCGCGGATGGGCGCTTCGAGTTCAACGAAGACCCGCGTTCGTTCGGCTTTACGCTGATTGTCACGGCCGAAGGCTTCGCGCGCTTCGAACGCGCGTGGAAGGAGGGCGAGTGGGACGGCGGCGAGCTGCGCGTTGTCCTGCGTCCCCCCGCTTACGCGGAGCGCGTGACGGTGACGGCCGCGCGCACCGAGACGCGCCTGGCCGAGACGGCCGCGAGCGTCGTCGTGTTGGGTGAAGATGAGCTTGAAAGTGCTGCTGCCTTAACGTCAGACGACGTGCTGCGTCAGGTGCCGGGCTTCCAACTCTTCCGGCGCACTTCGAGCCGCGCGGCCAACCCGACGGCGCAGGGCGTCTCTCTGCGCGGCGTCGGCGCGAGCGGGGCGAGCCGCGCCGTGGTGCTCTACGACGGCGTGCCTCTGAACGACCCGTTCGGCGGCTGGGTCTACTGGGGGCGCGTGCCGCGCGAGGGACTAGGGCGCGTCGAGGTTCTGCGCGGCGCGTCATCCTCTCTCTACGGCAGCGGCGCTTTAGGCGGCGTCGTGCAATTCGTCCCGCGCAAGGCCGAAGGGACGCGGCTCCGCTTCGAGACCTCTTACGGCACGCAGCGCACGCCCGACGCTTCCGTCTACGCGAGCACGCTGCGAGGGGGCTGGGAACTCTCGCTCTCCGCGCAGACGTTCGGCACCGGCGGCTACGTCCTCGTGGACGAGCGCGAGCGTGGCCGCGTGGACACACCCGCCGCTTCGCGCAACGCGTACGGCGAGTTGTACGTCGGACGCGAGTTGACCAAAGGTCTCCGCGTCTTCGCGCGCCCTTCGTACTACGGCGAGTCGCGCCGCAACGGCACGCCGCAACAGTTCAACCGCACGCACGTGCGACAGCTCGCCGTGGGCTCGACTTGGGAGACGGCGCGCGCCGGCCTCTTCGAGCTGCGCGCAAACGCATCCACACAGGTCTTCGACCAGAGCTTCACCGCGGTCGCCGCCGACCGCGCGAGCGAGATGCCGACGCGGCTCCAGCGCGTGCCCGCGCAAGGGTCGGGGCTCTCTCTTCAGTGGTCGCGCGCGGCGGGCTCGCGCCAGGCGCTCGTCGCGGGCGTCGATTGGTCGGAGGCGCGCGGCGCGAGCGACGAGCTGGTCTACGTCGCGGGTCGTCCCTCTTCTTTAGTGGGAGCGGGAG
>CAXTSK010000647.1:2072-3096 GCA_964246655.1 uncultured Pyrinomonadaceae bacterium | reverse complement strand
ATGGCGGGCGTGCCGGCCGAGCGCCCGGCTCTGACCGTCAACCGCCTGTGCGGCAGCGGCATCCAGTCAATCATCTCCGGCGCGCACATGATCCTGCTCGGCGAGGCGCGGAACGCCCTGGTCGGCGGCATGGAGTCGATGTCGATGGCGCCGCACGTCATCTACGGCGCGCGCTCGGGCTTCGGGCTGGGTCAGGGGAAGCTCGAAGACTCTTTGATGGTCGCGCTCTTGGACACCTACTGCAACACGACGATGGCGGGCACGGCCGAGAACCTCGCGCGCCGCTACGAAATCTCGCGCGAGGAGCAGGACGCCTACGCGCTCCGTTCGCAGCAGGAGGCCAAGCGCGCGCAGGACGCGGGCGTCTTCGCCGAAGAGATCACGCCCGTCGAGGTCAAGTCGCGTAAAGGCGTGAAGGTCGTGGACACGGACGACCACCTGCGCCCCGACACGACGCTCGAAGTGCTGGCGAAACTCCCGACCGCGTTCAGCAAGGACGGCTTCGTCACCGCGGGCAACGCTTCGGGCATCGTGGACGGCGCGGCGATGCTCGTCGTCGCGGGCGAAGAGTACGTGAAGGAGAAGAACCTGACGCCCGCCGGGCGCATCGTCAGTTGGGCCTACGCGGGCGTCGAGCCCGACGTGATGGGCATCGGCCCCGTGCCCGCGATCCGCAAGGCGCTTGAGAAGGCGAACCTGAATCTCTCTGACATCGATCTCGTCGAGGTCAACGAGGCTTTCGCCTGCCAGTACCTCGCCGTCGAGAAGGAGCTTGGGCTCGACCGCTCGAAGACGAACGTCAACGGCGGCGCCATTGCCCTCGGCCACCCGCTCGGCGCGTCGGGCACACGCCTCGTCCTGACGGCGCTGAACGAGCTGAAGCGTCGCGGCGGTCGCTACGGCCTCGCCTCCGCCTGCATCGGCGGCGGCCAGGGCATTGCCATCGTCTTCGAGCGCGTGTAAGATTCCGGCGCTCAAAGCTGAGAGGCGGGCGCGGGCACCGCCCCCCCCGCCGCGCCCCCCC
>CAXTSK010000647.1:0-2062 GCA_964246655.1 uncultured Pyrinomonadaceae bacterium | reverse complement strand
GGTTAACCATCCCGCCCCACAACGCGCAGCGGGGGCCGGGGGACCCGCCGGGCCCGCCTCTCCTTTTCTGAGGAACGAGGCCGACGCTACTCTCCAGACGCGAGAACTTCACGGCGACCGTCTCTTTGGCTGCAATCCGCACGTCTTAAAGTATCTCTTCCTGCTCCCGCAGGCCGCTTCACGCTCGCTTCTTTAAGCAGAGAGGAATCTCACGATGTCCCAGACCATCAACAACCAAACAGCCGTCCCCCTGCTCCGCAGAATGTTCGCGCGTGCGCTCTTCGCCTTATTCGCCTGCGCCGCGCTCGCCGGCCCGGCTTCGGCTCAGTCGCTCAACACGGGCTCGCCCGACCTCGTCATCACACAGGTCTACACCCGCGGCGGCGAGCCGGGCGCCACGTACCGCAACGACTACGTCGAAATCTTCAACCGCGGCAACACGACCGTTAACCTCGCCGACTACTCGATTCAAGTGCTCGTCAACTTGCGGCCCCAGCCCGGCAACCCCGGCGGGCTGACCACCCTCATAGCCCTTTTAGCCTCCCCGAGCTTGGCCGCCTCGCTCGAACCCGGCCGTTACAGAATCCTGGTGTACGGCAGCAGCGGGGCGAACGGGAATCAGGTGCCCACCGACTCACCTTTCAGCGCTGCCGGCGACTACGACCTGCCGAGCGACTTCGGCCGGGTCGCCATCGTCAGAGGCGCCACGCCGCTCGTCCAGTACGGCTGCCTCACGGGCGCCGACGCCGCCATCGTGGACTTCTTCTCTTACGGCGCAACTACCTGCGCCGAGGGGCCCGTGGTCTTCGCGGCGCCGACGGCGACGACCGCGGCCACCAGAAACAACAACGGTTGTGCCGACACCGACAACAACGGCGCCGACTTCGCCGCGGTCGCGCCCAACCCGCACTCCAGGACGACGCCCGCCAGTCCCTGCAACCTCGCGGCCCCCGCGAGCACCGTGCAGTTCGAGGTCGCCGCCGCCTCCGTCAACGAGGACGCGGGCAGCGTCGAAATCTTCGTCACGCGGACGGGCGACACCTCCGGGGCCGCCTCGGTCAAATACGCTACCAGCACCTACATCTTCGGAATCGCCAGCGACCGCTCCGACTACACGACCGCCTTCGGCACGGTCAACTTCCTCGCGGGCGAGACGCGCAAGAGCTTCCGCGTCCTCATCACCGACGACGTGAGCGCCGACTCGGGCGCGCGCTTCTACCTGGGCCTCGCCAACCCGTCGGGTGCCGCGCTCGGCGCGACGCACATCATGCAGGTGTCCATCACGGACACCGACGCGGGCCAGGCAGCCAACCCCATCGACGCGACCGACTTCTTCGTCCGCCAGCACTACGCCGACTTCCTCTCACGCGAGCCCGACGAGACGGGGCGTACGTTCTGGACGAACGAGATCGACGGCTGCGGCGCCGACGCGCAGTGCCGCGAGGTCAAGCGCATTAACGTCTCGGCCGCCTTCTTCCTCTCGATTGAGTTTCAGGATACGGGCTTCTTCGCCTACCGCGCGCACAAGGCCGCGTTCCCCGACGACGCCGTCTCGCGCCCGCGCGGCTTCCCCACTTATCGAGAGTTGTGGCGCGACGCCCAGCAGATCGGGCGTGACGTTGTCGTCGGGCAAGGCAACTGGCAGGCGCAGCTCGCCGCGAACAAGCAGGCGTACACGCTTGAGTTCGTCCAGCGCTCCGAGTTCCTCATCCGCTACCCGCAGAACCTGACGGCCGCGCAGTTCGTCGATAACCTGAACGCGACGGCCGGCAACCCGCTCTCGCAGGCGGAGCGCGACCAGCAGGTGGCGAACCTGACGGCGGCAAACAACAGCGCGGCCGGCCGCGCCGCCGTGCTCGCGGCCGTCGTCGAGGACACGGACTTCCGCAACGCGGAGCTCAACCGCGCCTTCGTCCTCGCGGAGTACTTCGGGTACATGCGCCGCAACCCGTTCGACGGCCCCGACACGGACTTCACCGGCTACGACTTCTGGTTGGGCAAGCTGAACGACTTCCACGGCAACTACATCGCCGCCGAGATGGTGAAAGCCTTCATCACCTCG
>CAXTSK010000646.1:0-3107 GCA_964246655.1 uncultured Pyrinomonadaceae bacterium | reverse complement strand
CTTCTCGACGGTCCAGTCCATGCGGTCGCCGGACGAGAGTCCCTGACCGACCGTGAACGGCCACGGCAGCTCGGCCTCCCGCGGATCGAATCGCACGACCTGCACTTCGGCCTCCGGTTCGCGCGCGTGGACGAGCTGCGCGAGGTACTCGCGCACTTCGGCGGCGACGGGCGGGAAGCCCAGGCCGCGCACGGCGCGCGCGCGCACCTGTTCGTCCTGTGACGTGCGCGCGATGCTCGTCAAGACCTCGGGCACGCGCCGGTCGTCGTGCAGGGAGATGGCCCACACGGCTTCGTTCATGGGCGAGTCGGAGCGGTCGAGACGCTGCGTCACGGCGACGGTGCGCAGAAAGTTCAAGCTCTCCTCGTTGGGCACGCGCCCCATCCAGTAGACGGGGTAGCCCGCGTACTCGTGACGGCGCGCGAGGTTGAAGATGTCGATGCGCTCGACCCGGCTCGTCGAATCCCTCAGCGCGAAGACGCCGAGGCTGCGCGTCTCAAGGCCCGGGTAGTTCGAGATGGAGACGCCGTCGCCGACGAAGTACGTGCCCCCGTCGCCCACGTCCCACGTGCCGCGGATGGAGAAGCGGCCGTCGTCGCTCACGTAGTCCACGTCCACGGCGACGCCCGGGCGCACGTCGAAGGAGTAGGCCGTCCAGTAGCGCGTCTGGCGCGCGGCGGCGGCCTGCGCGCCCGCGGCCTCGGCTTTGGCCTGAAGCGTCGCGCCCTGCACGGGCGTAAAATTCTGCTCCTGCTGCGCGGCGTACGAGGCCGGCGCGAACGCGAGAAGGATGAAGGTCAGAAGTGCGAGCATCGGAAAACTCCTTAGACAACACCTGTCCCGCCCGTCTTGTTAAGACGGTCGAGGCCAACCTTGAAAGAATCTTTAAGAGCGATTTGCGACTGGGGTGACCGGTCAGAACCACCCGCTACCGCGGGTGGTTCTGACCCGCCGCTTCGCGCGGGCTACTTCAGCATGTCTTCGAGGAACTTCAGGACGCCGGGGTCTTTGCTGCGGCTGAGGTAGCTGATGGCCGCCTTGCGCCGTTCGAGCGGCTCGGCCGCGTTGCGAACGATCTGTTCGAGCTTCTGGTAGGCCCGCTGGTGCTGGTACTGGCCGATGGCCTGAAGCAGGTGCTCCTTGAGGTCGTTGTCGCGCTCCGCGTCGTAGAGCGAGAGCAGCACGTCCAAGTCCTGCTCGTCGCCGCGGTTCGGGATGGAGCGGATGGCCTGCGCGCGGAGCTGCACGTCTGAGGCCGAGCGCGCGATCTCGATCAGCTTGTTGACCGCGCGCGGGTCTTTGCGCTGGCCGAGTCCGGCGACGACGTACTTCTTGACCTGCACGTCGGGCACGGCGTCGTAGAGCCGGAGGAGTTCGTCCACGACGTTCTCGCCGCGGCGGCGCGAGAGCAGCTCGATGGCGTGCGTGCGCGCCCGCGGGTTCTGGCCGCGCGTGGCGATCTCGCCGAGGATGGTGACGGCGCGCGCGTTGTCGTGCGAGGCGAGCGCGTGGATGGCCGAGTCGGTCGGGCTGATGTCGGCGTAGGTCGCGCTCATCGCGATCTCGCGGAGCACGTCGAGGCCGCGCTCGTCGCTCGTCGAGCCCAGCGCGCTGATGGCGCGCATGCGCAGCTTCTCGTCCGGCTCGGTGCGCGACATCTGGATGAGCGCGGGGATGGCCTCGGTGCCGCCGTAGCGGCCGAGGAGGATGATGGCCGCCTCCTTCAGAGGGGCCGGGTTGTTCGAGCGCAGCACGTCGGCCACGCGCGCCGAGCAGCCGACGCGGTCGTTCTCGCAGAGCGTCTTGAGCGCGATGATCTTCAGCTCGACGGTGGCGTCCTTCTCGTCGATGACGTTGACGGGCTCGCCCAGCTTCGACAGGACTTCGACGCGCAGGGCGTTGGCGTCGTTGGCCCAGCGCGAGTTCGGGTAGCTCTGGAGCAGGCGCCTGAGCGGCTCCTTGGCCGCCGCCGGGTTACCCTGCCGGTTGTGCGCGTAGGCCAGCCAGTAGAGCGCCGCGTCGATGTTCTTGTCCTTCGGGAACTGCGCGACGAAGCGGTCGAAGGTCGAGGCCGCCTGCTCCCACTGCTGCGCGTCCACGAAGCTGCGCCCCTGCGTGAAGGAGCGCATGGCCGCGTCGTTGTCCGACTGGACGAAGCGGTTGAGCAGCTCCTTGGGCTGGGCGGACGCGGGGGCGGTGTCGGCGGCCAGCAGGAGCCCCGCGAGGGCCAGGGCGCCGGCCAGGAGGCGCGAGCCCGTCTTCCGTCTGCGAATGATGTTGGGGTGAATCATGGCTTTTTGTCTTCCTTGCTTTCTATGATTTAAGTGAGCCGGGATTAAGTGAGCCGGCCGCGCGCCCATGTCCCCTCCTAGTAAACCTCAAGCGCGGCGACGATCTCGTTACTCCTTACGCGCTCGCGGATCGAGCGCATCTCTTCGCGCGAGGGCTTCTCGCCCAGGTTCGCGATGTCGAGCAGGAAGGGCTCGATGCGGTCGAGCACCTGCTTGGACTCCTTGTCGCCCTTGACCTCCGCCTCCAGTTGGAGCGTGGCGTTCTCGTCGAGGAGCTTGCGTGAAAGGTTCTTCTCGTAGGCGATATCGGCTTCGCCCGCGTCGGAGGCGCGCGCGTTCTTGATGGAGCGCAGTAGCATCTGCGCGCGCTCGACGTGGCGCGCCACGTCCTTCGACTCGGGGTCGAACGACCGCGCGTTCGACGCGACGAGGTCGCCGGCCGGGGCCGAGGCGTTCACGATGAGGGCCGCCGTGTCGTCAACGGGCGCGTGCTCCTGCCTGAACCTGACGATGCCGTCGTCCTTCGGCGCGGGCGAGTTGTTCAGCAGCCCCGCCACGTCGATGGCGGCGCCGGCCTCACGCCGCACCGGCTTCTCGACGCGCGCCACCTCGGCTTCGCGCGAGCCCTCGCGCGATTCGTAGGCGGCCGGGACGAGGCCTTCCCCCTTAGGGGTAATAGGGTCAACGCGTCTCGGGTTATCGTCTTCGGCGCCGGGGGCTGTCGTGATGACGGCGGCGGGCGGTGCCTGGGTCTCCCGACGGGCCACATCCTGCGTCGGAGCCTTGGGTTTGCGGGCGAGCCAGAGCGTCCCGGCG
>CAXTSK010000645.1:0-3115 GCA_964246655.1 uncultured Pyrinomonadaceae bacterium | reverse complement strand
CGTCGTGCTCGACTCGCTCCTCCCCGCGCAACAGCTCCCGCCCCCCGTCGCCGCGCCCCCGACAGTTTCAGAAGGCACAGGTGTGAGCGCGCTCGTACACGCGCCCGCGTCGCCGCCGGCAGTGCGAGAGCCGCCGCGCGCGCCGCTGATATCACGCCCCTTCCTGCGCTACTACACGGTCGGCGAAGTCCTGCTGATGGCGTGCGCGACGCTCGTGGGCGCCTTCGTCATCTTCCTGATTCTCGAATACTCTTGAAGGCGCTCGGGTCACGGAACTCCCCCTTGTGAAAAAGTGAAGAGTCGGTCACGCTGAAATCCCCTTAACGGTCTGAGAGGGCATGGAAAAGATACTCGCACAGCTCAGTTCGCTCTGGGGCGAGTTGCGGCGCGGGAACATCTCGGGCGTGCTCGCGCGCTACAGCGACCTGCTGCTGCCCGTCTGTTTGATGCTCGCCATCGGGATGCTCTTCATCCCTCTGCCGCCCGCGCTCATCTCGGTGCTCATCGTCGTCAACCTCGCGGCCTCGGTCGTTGTGCTCTCGACCTCGCTCTACATCACGACGCCGACGCAGCTCACCTCCTACCCGACCATCCTGCTTTTGACGACCGTCTTCCGTCTGACCTTAAGCGTCTCGGCGACGCGCGCCATCCTGACGCAGGGGACGGCCGGCGGCGTCATCGAAGCGCTGGGTCAGGTCACGGCGCAGGGCAGCATCATCGTCGGCGCGGTGATGTTCGTCACCATCCTCGTCGTGCAGTTCATCGTCGTCGCCAAAGGGTCGGAGCGCGTGGCCGAGGTCGCGGCGCGCTTCACGCTCGACGCGATGCCGGGCAAGCAGATGTCCATCGACGCCGACATGCGCTCGGGGCTCATCACGCAGGACCAGGCGCGCAAGGCCCGCACCGCCTTGCAGAAGGAGTCGCAGCTCTACGGTGCGATGGACGGCGCGATGAAGTTCGTCAAGGGCGACGCCATCGCGACCATCGTCATCGCGATGGTGAACATCGCGGGCGGGCTCGCGACGGGCGTGCTCGTGCGCGGGATGACGTTCGCGCAGGCCGGGCACAAGTACACCATCATGACCATCGGCGACGGGCTGGCCGCGATCATCTCGTCGATGCTCATCACGGTCTCGGCCGGCATCGTCGTGACGCGTGTCTCGACCGACGAGGAGACCTCGAACGTCGGCTCCGACATCAGCCGTCAGCTTTTGCGCAATCCGCGGCCGATCATGATCGGGGCCGGGCTTCTCATCGTGATGGGCCTGCTGCCGAACATGCCGCACGTCCCTCTGCTGCTGGTCGGGGCGGCGCTCGGCGGGATCGCTTACGCCTTGTACCGCTCACAGGCGGCGGCGGCGAAGGAGGAGGCCGAACGCCAGGCGAAGGCCGGGACGGGCGGCGCGCAGGACGAATTACAGCCGACGTTCGCCGTGCCCCTCGCCGTCGTCGTGAGCAAGGAGTTGACGAGGCTCGTGGACAAGACCACGCCGGCCGGGGCGCGCTTCCGGGCGGAGCTGCCCAAACTCCGTTCGGCGCTCTATTACGACTTGGGCGTCTTGCTGCCGAGCTGCTACGTGAGCGGCGACGCGCCGCTCGAACCTTTCAAATATTTCATCGCTATCAAGGAGGTGCCGGTCGTCTACGGGTTGATAAAGCCCGACTGCGTCTACGTCAACGACTCGGCCGACAACATCCGCGTCTTCGGGCTGGAGGGCGAGGACGTGCGTAACCCGGCCGACCTCAAGCCCGGCGCGTGGATACCCGCGGCGCAACGCCCCATCGCCGAGATGGCGGGCCTGAAGGTGTGGGAGCCGGCCGAGGTCATCACGCTCCACCTCTCGATGGTGATGCGCAAGTACGCGCACGAGTTCATCGGCATTCAAGAGTCGCAGGCGCTCCTCGACTTCGCCGCGCGCGGCGCGCCAAAGCTCGTCGAGGAGGTCGTGCCGAAGGTCGTCACCATCCACCAGATGACCGACGTGCTGCAAAGGCTCGTGCAGGAGGGCATCTCCATCCGCGACGTGAAGAGTGTGCTCGACGCTTTGAGTGAGTGGGGGCGCATCGAGAAAGACCCCGTGATGCTCACCGAGTACGTGCGCTCTTCGATGAAGCGCTACATCTCTTTCCGCTACACGGGCGGGCGCGACACGCTCTTTGTCTATCTGCTCGACCCCGAGATTGAAGATGTCATTCGCGGCGCCATTCGGCGCACCTCGACGGGCTCGTTCCTCTCGCTCGACCCGCACATTTCGCACGACATCCTCGACGCCATCCGGCGCGAGATCGCCAACCTGCCCGCGACCGCGCAGAAGCCCGTCGTCATCACAGACATGGAGCTGCGCCGCTTCGTCCGCCGCATGGTCGAGCTTGAATTCCCGACGCTCTCCGTCCTTTCTTATCAAGAACTCGCCCCCGAGCTGAACGTCCAGCCCGTCGGCCGCATCACCATGCGCCCGGCCGCCCCGCCCGCCGCCAACTTCTTCCCCGACGCCGCTTCGGCCCCGACCGCGATGGTCAAGAACTTTTGAACAGTGAGCAGTGAGCGGTGAGCAGTGAGCAGTTGAAAGAGAATGCGCTACGTTCGCATTAACTCAATCACTGCTCACTGCTCACCGCTCACTGCTCACTCCGCTTTGCGGCGGAGGAGTTCGGGCGGGAGTCGTTCGTAGCCTTCCGCGCCGGACTCGTGTCGCTCGGCGAGCCAGTCCATCGGGAAGGCGGCGCTGGCGGCGAGCGCGCAGAGCGAGAGGCCGGGCAGCCACGCGTAGAGCTTCGGATGGTGGTCGGGGTCGTGCGCGAGGAAATGTTCGAGCCGTGCCAGCGTACTCTTCGGCCGCGGCGGCGTCCCTATCTTCGCACGGCTCTTCCGTCGGCTCTTCCGCGACGCGGCGCGCGACCGCCGAAAGGAGCGCGCAGACGGCTTCGTGCTCGCTCACGCGCCACGCTGCGTCGAGCGGGTCTGGGAACTGTCGCTCCCACCAACCGCGGTCGGACTCGGCGCGCGCCGCTTCGAGCGAGGCGGTGGCCGCGCGCGCCGCGTTGGGCTTCTGTTCGACGAGCGCGCGCGCGACGAGCGCGTCGAAGTCGGCGAGGGTTCCGAAAATCGGGTCGA
>CAXTSK010000644.1:0-3150 GCA_964246655.1 uncultured Pyrinomonadaceae bacterium | reverse complement strand
CGTCATTGCGGCCGCCGCCGCGCGCGCGCTCGCGCGCCTCGTGCATCTTCTGCTCGTAGTCTTCGTCGAAGCCGCTCACGTCGCGCCGCCTTCGGAGTTGATGTTTGCCCGCGCCCGGCAGTGCGTGGGCTCGGGCGGCGATGTTATCATGCCCGCTCAAAAGTCGTTAAAACCCGACGGACGATCACGTCTCCCCGACCCGCGACGTAAAGGCCCGAAGAGTCCCGACGCCGAACCAGATGAGACTGATGAAGAGACTACGCAGAACTGCGGCCGCGCTCCTCCTGCTCGCGCTGCTCGCCCCTACACTCGCGCACGCCCAACAGCGACGCAACGACGAGGCGCGGGCGGCGGCGGCCGTTCAAACGAAGCGCCCGCGCCTCGTGCTGCTCATCGCCGTAGACCAGTTCCGCTACGACTACCTCGAACGCTTCGGCGACCTGTTCGGCGCGGGCGGCCTGCGACGGTTGATGCGCGACGGCGCGTCCTGGGCCGAGTGCAATTACGACCATGTGCCGACCGAGACGGCGCCGGGGCACGCGACGATGTTGACGGGCGCGTGGCCTTCGGAGACGGGCATCATCGCCAACCTGTGGTACGACCGCGTCGAAGGCAAGTCGGTCGAGAACGTGAGCGACGACTCCGTGCGTCTGCTCGGCGGCGGCGCGGGCGAGCAGGCTTCGAGCCCGCGCAACCTTCTGGCCTCGACGCTCGGCGACCAGTTGAAGATGGCGACCGCGGGACGCGCGCGCGTCGTCGGCGTCTCTTCGAAGAACCGCGCGGCCATCCTGCCCGCCGGGCGCATGGCCGACGCGGCCTACTGGTACAGCACGCAGACCGGCGCGTTCGTCTCGTCCACATACTACTTCGACCAACTGCCCGACTGGGCCGCGCGCTTCAACGCCGCGAAGCCGGCCGATAAATTCTTCGGCGCGAAGTGGGAGCGGATGCTGCCCGCGGCCGAGTATGAGCGGCGCGCGGGCCGCGACGACGCGCCGTGGGAGAAGGCGGCCGACAACAGCTCTTACGTCTTCCCGCACGTCGTGGACGGGGGCTTGAAGGAGCCCGGGCCTGCCTTCTACAACGCGCTCGACTTCTCGCCCTACTCGAACGACCTCGTGCTCTCGTTCGCCGAGGCCGCGCTGCTTAACGAGAAGTTGGGCGCGGACGAAGACACGGACGTACTCACCGTCAGCTTCTCGGCCAACGACATCGTCGGCCACCGCTACGGCCCTTACAGCCACGAGGCGATGGACATGACGCTGCGCGTTGACCGGCAGATCGCGCGCCTCCTTGAGCTCGTCGATGCGCGCGTCGGGCTCGGCAACACGGTCGTCGCCTTCACCGCCGACCACGGCGTCGCGCCCACGCCCGAGCAGGCCATCGCGATGAGGCTGCCGGGCGGGCGCGTGAACCCTTCGGACATCCTGACGGCCGTGCGCAACCGCATCCGCGCGCGCTTCGGCAAGCCGGGCGACAAGGACACGACGGCCGATTACGTCCAGACCTTCTCGAACTACCAAATCTACTTCAACCGTGCGGCGCTTGAGCGCGACGGCGTGAGTCAGGAGGAGATCGAGCGCGTCGCGGGCGAGGCGATGCTCACCGTGCCCGGCGTCGCGCGCTACTTCACGCGGACGCAGCTCCTCGCGGGCGCAGTCTCGCCGTCCGACGCGCTCGCGCGGCGCGTGCTGCACGGCTACAACCCGAAGCGCAGCGGCGACGTGGTCGTCATCCAGGAGGCTTACAAGTACATCACCAGCGGCACGAGCGGGGCCACGCACGGCACGCCCTACGCGTACGACACGCACGTCCCGCTCGTCATCATGGGCGGCGGTCTCGTGCCCGGACGCTACCTGAACGCGGCAACTCCCGCCGACATCGCGCCGACGCTCGCGCGCGTCCTGAACGTCGAGCCGCCGAGCAACGCAACGGGTCGCGTGCTCGCCGAAGCTTTCAAGTGAGGATTTATGAAACGAACTCTTACAGGCTTCACCCTCGTGGCCTTCTTAACGTTGACGGCCGCGCCGTCCTTCGCGCAGCGCAAGCCCGCGGCGTCGAAGCCTAAGACGGCGACCAAGCCTGCGGCGAAACCTGCGGACGAGGACGCGTTGAAGGCGGAACTCGACGAAATCCTGAAGCTCGACGCGGCGACGCGCGTCGAGCGCCTGACGGCGTTCGTCAAGGCGAACCCCGACTCGCCGCAGACCTTGCGCGCGCAGGAGCTTCTGGCGCGGGCGTGGGTTCTGGGGGCGGCCCCCCCCGCCGCGCTCGGCGACGAAAAGCTTCGGGCCAGCGACCACGCCGCGGGCGTAGAGCTTTTCCGCCTGGCCGTCGCGGAGGCGCCCGCCCAGATGTCCGACAAGCTCTTCGCCGAGGTCATCGCGCAACTGCCGGCGAACCTCTACGTGCTCGGCGAGCGCGAGGCGGCGCTCGAACTCGCGCGCGCGGTCGAGGCGCGCGCCGAGGGGAACGCGTCGCGCCTGCTCTCGCTCGCCTCCTTCTACCTCGGCATCGAGCAGCCCGAAGAGGGTGCGCGGCTCGCGCAGGCGGCCGTCGCCTTGAAGCCCGACATGGTGGCGGCGCACCAGGCGCTCGGCACGGCGCACCGCTTCTCGCTCAAACTCGAAGAGGCCGCCGGGGAGTTCGCGCGCGCGTTGGAGCTTGACCCGCAGAGCACCACGTCACGCCGCACGTTGGCCGAGTTGAAGCGCGCGACGGGCAAGCCGGAGGAGGCGGCCGCGCTCTACAAAGAACTGCTCGCGGCCAACGCGCAGGACACGAACGCGCGCGCGGGCGTCGTGCTCTCGCTCTTCGACGCGGGGCGGCGCGAGGAGGCCGAGCGCGAGTTGCAGTCGGCGCTGACGGGCGAGGCGCGCGACCTGCCGCTGCTGGTCGGCGCGTCCTACTGGTACTCGGCGCACGGCGACGGCGCACGCGCTTTGGAGTTGGCGGAGAAGGCCGTCGGCTTCGAGTCGCGCTTCGGCTGGGCGTGGACGCGCGTCGCGCAGGGCCGCGCGCTGCTCGCGCTCAAGCGCCCGCTCGAAGCGGAGAAGGCTTTCAGGGCCGCGCGCCGCTTCGGCAACTTCGCGACGCGCGACTACGAGCTGGCCGCCGAAGTCGCGCGGCGTTTCATCGCCAAAGGCCGCG
>CAXTSK010000643.1:0-3153 GCA_964246655.1 uncultured Pyrinomonadaceae bacterium | reverse complement strand
CACCTCGGAGATGATCTCGAAGTCGTTGCCGACCTCGCCGTCGGTCATGAAGCAGGCGATGCGGACGTGCCCCTGCGCGTCCGACGGTTCGAGCGCGGCCTTGATGGCCTCCATCATCTCGGTGCCGCCGTCGCCGTTGCGCGAACGGAGGAACCGTTGCGCTTTCAGAAGATTCTCGGGCGTGGCGGGCACCGGCTCTTCAAACAGGACGTGCGTGTCTCCGGCGAAGGTGATGAGGTTGAAGGTGTCCCGCGGGTAGAGGCCGCCGAGCGCGAGCCGCATCGTCTCCTTCGCCTTCTCGATGGGAAAACCTTCCATCGAGCCCGACGTGTCGAGGACGAAGACCAGTTCCTTCGGCGTCACGTCCTCGGCCGTCACGCGCCCGGGCGGCTGAAGTATCAGCGTGAAGTAGCCGCCGCGCGAGTCGCGATGTGTCAGCAGCGCGTCCTGAATCTTCGCGCCCGCCACGTCGTAACGCAGAACGAAATCCTTGTTCGGGATGGCGTTGAGACTTTTCAGACGCACGCGCGCGCCCGACGGCGACGGTCGTTCAACATCAATTTCATGCGAAGGCGACTTGAGCCCCTCGACCGGGACGCCCGCGTTGAGCGAGACCTCGACGGAGATGTCGTGACCCACACGCATCCCCCGCGGCGGCGTGAGGCGCGCGGCGTCGGGCACGCGGTCGGTGTTCGGCAGACGGCTGCGCGGCGGCCTGCGACCCGTCGGCGTGCCGGGGACGTAGCGCGGCCCGACGACCATCGGGAAGACGAACTCATACGTGCCCGCCTCGTACTTCAAAGTCTCGACGTAGCTGATGACGACCGTCACGCGCTCGCCGGGCATGACGTTGGCGACCGACTGCGTGAAGACGTTCGGCCGCTCTTGGTCGAGCAGGCTTGCCACCTGACCGGCGTCGCGCGCGGCGCGGTAGACCTCGCCCGCCTCCTCGCGCCGCATGATCTTCCCCTTCACCGTGCGCTCGCCCACGCGCATCATCATGTCGTCCACGGCCGCGGCCTGCGGCAGGGGGAAAGTGTAGACGGCCTCGATCTTCTCTTTGAAAGGGTTCTCGAACTCCTGCGTCACCGTGACGCGCGCGAGGAAGCCCGCGACGCTCGCGCGCACGTCTGTGTGCTTGAGCGGGCATAGGCCGCGCGCCGCGCCCTTCGCCCCGAACGCGTCCAGCGAGCCCGGCGTCACGCCCTGCGACGCGTCCTGCGCGGCCGCGTGCGGCGCGAGGACGAACGCGAACAGAGTTAACAGAATGGAAGCGAGCGACGCCCTTGAAGCCGCGCGCCGCGGCCTGAGTCTTTGCAGCATGACCTTCTCCTGACGGACGGATGACATTGCATCGGGCTCAATCAAGCCCGTCGCTAAAGACCGCGTGCGCGCGCGTCACCATAGACACCGCTCGCGGCGGATGGTTCCTGTCGGTCGGTGGAGAAGTGTGAGTCAGTCGGGCAGGACTATCTCGTAGATGATGTGGAGGCGCAGCTCGCGGCCCACGATTTCGTGGCGCACGTCCGCGGCGCGCAGCCGCAGTTCGTCGTTGCGCGTGACGGGGACGCGCGCGCCGAGCTGTTCGGCGCGGAGGATTTCGATTGGGTTGACGCGCTCGTCGATGGCGTCCTGCACCATCCCCGTCAGACCGCCGCCGAGCAGGGACGTGGGCAAGTTCTTCAGCTTCAGGTCGCGGACGGTCACGCGCGCGCCGAGCACCTGCCGCTCGCGGTTGAACTCAAGCTGGAAGGCGGTGTCGGCCCAGCCCTCGAACCTCAGGCAGCCGACGAGCGGCGCGTCGTACGAGCCGCGGAAGGCGACGGGCGCCGTGATGCGTCCGTCGGCGAAGCGCACGCCCGTCCGCGTCCCCTGCGCTTCGGGCAAAAGCTGCACGCGGCTCTCGCACTTCTTCCCCTCGCCGCCCTTCGAAAGGGGAAAGCTCGGCGGCTCCGGCCGCGACGCCACCGCCACGAGCAGCGAGTTCAGAAACTCCTCGCTCAACACGACGACCACCTCGCCCGCCGGGCTCACGCGCTCCGCGCGCGCGACGCCCGACGGCGTTAACGAGAGCGTCAACAGGACGCTCAGCAGTATGACGAATGATTTCATTTCACAGTCCGCTGCGGATGATGTCGTGGAGGCGGAGGAGGCCGACGCAGCGGCCTTCGGAATCGACGACGGGGAGGACGGCGATCTGCGAGGGGCGGTGCTCCATTAGTTGGAGGGCGGCGTGCGCGAGCAGGTCGGGCGCGACGACGACGGGCTCGCGCGTCATGAAGCCCTCGGCCGTTAAGCCCGCGAGGTCTTCGAGCTGCACGCGCTGCAACGTGCGACGCACGTCGCCGTCCGTCACGATGCCCGCCAGGCGGCCGCCGCCGTCGAGCACGTTGACGGCCCCAAGCCCGCCACAGCCAATGACCTGCACCACTTCCAGAAGCGTCGCGCCCGTCCCAACCGTCGGGTTCTCGTCCCCGCCGTGCATCAGGTCGGAGACTTTAACCGTGAGCCGTTTGCCCAGACGCCCGCCCGGGTGGTTGAGTGCGAAGTCCTCGGGCGTCAGCCGTTTCACGGACATCAACGTCATCGCCAGCGCGTCGCAGACGGCGAGCGCGACGGTCGTGCTGGTCGTCGGCGCAAGGTTCAGAGGGCAAGCCTCCTTGTCCACCGACGCGTCGAGCACCACGTCGGCGCGCCGCGCGAGCGCGCTCGCGGTGTTGCCGACGACGGCCAACACCTGCGCGCGCCTGTGTTGCAGGTAGGGCAGAAGCTCAAGCAGCTCCTCCGTCTCGCCGCTGTTGCTGACGAAGAGGCACACGTCGCCCTCCGTCACCAACCCCATGCCGCCGTGCAGTGCGTCCGAAGGATGCAGGAAGACGGCCGTCGTGCTGCGCGATGTGCCCCGACTTGCCGCCGCCGACCGTGACGACCTTCCCGCGGCACGAGGCCAGCAGCACGACGGCGCGCTCGACCTCCGCGGGGGCGAGGCGCGAGGCCGCGCAGGCGACGGCCTCGGCCTCCATGCGCATGATCTCTACGACCTGTTCGTGGTGAGTCTTACTCATCGGCTCAAGGCGTCGAGGATACCACGGGACTGCGGATTTTTGGGTGGTGGGGGAGTGAGGGTGTGATATTTTATTATAGGGGGCGGGC
>CAXTSK010000642.1:0-3155 GCA_964246655.1 uncultured Pyrinomonadaceae bacterium | reverse complement strand
TGCGGGCGACCTGCTCGCGGAAGAGTTGATGCAGCGTCGCGTCGGCGCGGAACTCGCCGGCTGTGCCGTTCCACTCTTGCAGCAGCTTGCGCCGCTCTTCGGGGCCGACGATCTCGGCGCGGCTGACGAGCGCCCGCGGGGCTTTCGTGACCGCCGCGAGGAGCGTCGTCAACTCTTCCGCGAGGCGCTCGGCAGCGCCAGCCTCGTAGAGCGCGGAGTCGTAGTGCAAGGTCAGCGTGGTGCGTTCGCCGGAGGCGGCGCACGACAGGCGCAGCTTGAAGCGTTCCGTGCAGCTGTCGAGACGGCTGAGGGTGAACTTCACGCCGCCGGCCGTCTGCGGGTTGCCCCACTCGACGTAGTCGAACCCGACGGGCCAGGAGGCTGCGTCCCCTTCCTCGTGTGTCGCGTCGGCGCTCAACTCGGCCGACCAGTACTCCTGCCACTCGCGCGCGCGCAACGCGGCCGCGTCGGCGCGCTCCAGTACCTCGACGAAGCTGTAGTCGTCCTCGAAGTGTGTGTTGACGGGCAGCCACCTTTCATAGAGGCCCGCCGCGCCGTCCATCTCTTCGTATATCCGGCCGTCGCTCCACATGCGCACGGAGATGTCGGCCTGTCCCGCCAGACGCCAGAGGAGCGTCTGCCACGCGGAGGAGAGCACCGCGGCCGGCGAGCTTGCGCAGCGCGCGGCGAGCGAACTGACGGCCGAAGCCAACTCGGCTGAAAGCTCCACCGTGCGGGCGGCGGGCGCGAAGGCGTGCGAAGACGCGCTCGCGCGGTCACGCGCGGCCGGCAGCGCCACGGCGACCGAGGCGCGCGCCTGCTGACGCCAGAAGTCTCTGCCCTCCTCGCCCTCTTCGTCGGCGAGCAGTTCGTGCTGCCATTCGGAGAACTGCACGTACGGCACGGGCTCGTCGGCATCCGCCTCGCGGCGGTAAGCGCGGGCCAGCTCTTCGCAGAGGTTGAGCAACGTGCGGCGGTCTGCGCGCAGCGCCGCGAAGGTGACGACGAGGACGTGCCTTTCGCCCGAGAGGCGCAGCAGGCAGAAGCGCGCGGGCGCGTCGCCGGAAGGTTCCTGCACGGCACGCGCTTCAAACTCGCACAACTCGGCCAGGACGGACTCGCCTTCCGACTCGACTTCGCGCCAGACGTGTCGCGTGTCGTCGCCGACCACCTGCATGGGAATTTTCATGCCCGGCAGGCACTCGAAGCGCGTGCTCAGGATTTGATGGCGGCGTCCGTACGCGGCGGCGGCGCGGCGCAGCTCGTCCGCGCGGAGCGGGCCGTCGAGCGTCAGGGCGCACTGCGCGTGGAAGGCGCGGCTGCCGTCGCGCGATTGAAGCCAGAGGCGCTTTTGCTGCGGCGAGAGGCGGTACGCCTCCGTGACGTTGTGCTCCATCGTTCGTGTCCGGCGGGGTTGCGGGAGGTGTGTTCGGGACTCGGTCGAGGCTTCAGTTCGTCGAAAGCTCCGACATGGCGACGAGGACCTGGCGCGGGCCTTTGAACGGCGCGCGGCCGTGCGCCACCGAGAGGTTGTCGAGCATCAGCACGTCGCCCGTCATCCAGGGGAAGACGACGGACGCGCGCCGGTAGACTTCGCGTATCTCTTCGACGACGGACGCCTCGATGGGGCTCCCGTCGCCGTAGAAGGCGTTACGCGGCAAGTCCTCCTCGCCCAGCTCGCGCAGGAGGAGTTCGCGCACGCCGGGGTCGAGCGTCGAGACGTGGAAGGCGTGCGCCTGATTGAACCAGGAGGTGCGACCGCTGCGCGGATGTTCGAGCACGGACTGGCAGACGTGGCGCGTGCGCAGGCGGTTGCCGTCGCGCCACTCGCACTCCATGCCGACGCTGCGGCAGTAGAGTTCGACGGCCGCGCGGTCGGTCGTCTGGAAGACGTGCGACCACGGCAGGTCGAGCCCTTCGCCGAAGTTGCGCGCGTACATGACGCGCTTCTCGACGAAGCGCTGTCTGATGCGCGGGTCGAGTTGTTCGAAGACCACCGCGCTCGAAGCGAGCGGCGTCTCGCCGCCCTCGGCCGCCGGCCGGAGGCAGCAGAAGAAGACCTTCGCCGGCCAGTTGCGCGAGTAGGACATCTCGTTGTGAAGCTGGATCCACTGGTCGGCCGGGTACTCGGTCGAGGTGTAGACGCGCCCGCCCAGCTCCGAGCGCGGCGAGGAGGGCTCGCGGTAGTCGAGCAGTTCGCCCGACGCGGCGACGGCGATGCGGCGGAACTCGTCCGCGTCGCGCACGCCGAAGCCGCGGAAGAGTAGCGCGCCGTAGCGGTTCAACTCCGTCTCGACGAAGTCGCGGTTGCTGGCCGCCCAGGCCGCGAGGTCGAGGTCTTCGACCGCCGGCTCGACGACGAGCGGGAACTCCGGCCCCTCGTCGAGGAAGCGCGTCTTGACGAGACGATGCTCCGAGGCGCTGAGTGCCTTGCGCGTGACGCCGACGAACTTGGCGAAGTTCGACTTCTTCAACTCCCTGCGGTTCACCTGTTGCTGCTCCTTCTCGGCCTCGCTGTCGTATTCGAGCGCGCTCAGGCGCGTGTCGGGGTCGCGGACGGCGGCGCGCAAGAGCGTCACGAACTGCCCGTGCATCAGCCGCACGCCCGCCTCCTCGAAGAGTTCCGTGTTGTAGCGCCAGGAGCCCTTGAGCGCCTCGGCCGTCTCCTGTATGAAGAGCGAAAGCTCGAAGCGGACAACGCCGAAGTCGAAGGCGAGCGGCGTGATCGTGAGCCCTTCGGGCGGCGGCGGCGCGGCGGCCGCGTAGTAGTTGAAGACGACCTGGAAGAGCGGCGAGCGGCCGGTGTTGCGCTCGGGCTGTAGCTCTTCCACGAGCCGGTCGAAGGGCAAGTCCTGATTGGCGTAGGCTTCGAGCGTCGTGCGGCGCACGCGCCGGAGCAGTTCGCGGAACGTCGGGTCGCCCGTGAGGTCAACGCGCAGCGCGAGCATGTTGACGAAGAAGCCGATGAGCGGCTCGGTCTCGCGCCGGTTGCGGTTCGCCACGTCGGCGCCGACGACGATGTCCTCCTGCCCGGAGCGGCGGCGCAGCAGCGCCGCGAAGCCCGCCAGCAGCAGGTTGAAGCGCGTCAAGCCTTCGGCCTGCCCCAACTCTTTGAGCGCGGCGGTCAGGTCGCCGGGCAGCACGAAGGGCTCGGA
>CAXTSK010000641.1:0-3171 GCA_964246655.1 uncultured Pyrinomonadaceae bacterium | reverse complement strand
TCGAGGTTCGGGTCAACCTGAGCCTGCACGGCCGACTGGAGCGCGATGCCGACCGGCAGCACTTGAATCTGCAAGACCTCGGGCGCGACGTTGCGCGGCAGGTAAGAGAGGCTGACGAACTCGACGCGCGGCTCCGTGCCGCCCGCCGGTCTAAGGACGGCGCGCCACTGTATGAAGCGCGCGCGCGGGCTCGACACCGAAGCACCCGCGGGGTCGCGGTACGGCGCGCTCCAGTCGCTCCAGGTCATGTCGGGGCGCTCCGTGTTGCCCGTGCGCGTCTGCAACTCGACCTGCCCGCGCCCGCGCCACCAGACGCGTCCCCACGAGGCGACGAACTTCGCGTCGCGCACGGGCGACTCGTAAGTCCCCTCGGCCGTCTGCTCCGCGCCGAGCCGGAAGAGCTTGCCTTGGTTCGAAGAGGCCGCGAACACGTCCGAGCCGCGGACGACGAACGAAGAGATTTGATCCTCGCTCGACTGAAGCAAAAGCGTGTCGCGCCCGTCGTCGGTCACGGAGTAGATGCGCCCCTTGTCGCTCGTGCCGACGAGGACGCCGCCGCCGCGCGCCGAGGCCGCGACGGAGAAGGCCGTCACCGTCTGCGAACTCCACAGAACGTCCGAGCCGCCGTCGGCCGCGATGCGGAAGACGGCACTGCGCGCGCCGTTCAGCTCGTTACGACTGCGCGCGGGCGTCTGCGCCTGCGCGCTGAGCGTAACCGTCTGCGCTGTGCCGTCGTCGGTCGTGACGGTGCCGGTCACAGTACCTCCGGCCGTGGAGTTGCTCACAGTCGTGCTCGTCGTCGAAGAAGCCCTTGGCCCCGTCGCCGCGTCGCTCAAGGCCAGCGCGTAGAGCGAGCCGTCGGCCGCCAGGGAGAGCGCGTGTATCTCGCGCAGCGGCGAGTCGAAGAGCGCGAACGCCTTGCCCTGCGGCGAGACGCGCAGCACAAGGCCGCCCGGGTCGGTGCCCGCGAGCAGGTTCCCCTGCTTATCGACCGCGAGCGAGATGACGTGCGTCTCGTTCGTGTCGATGAGGAGCGCGGTCTCGGGCTTCGCCCCGGCGGCGCTCACGCGGTAGAGCTTGCCCGTGTCGCCCGTGCCGACCGCGAGCGCGCCGTCCGGCATCAGCGCCAGAGACCAGATGTACTTGTCCGGCGGGTCGAAGTAGACCTCGGCCTTGCCGTCCGCAGTCACGCGGTAGACCTTGCCGTCGGGCGAAGTGCCCGCGTAGAGAGCGCCGTCACGTCCGACGACGAGCGCCGTCACGTCCAGCTCGGCCGCGTCGTAGAGCAGCGCGCCTTTGCCGTCCGCGCCGACGCGGAAGATGCGCCCGTCGTGCCCCGTCCCGAGGTAGACGTTACCCGCGGCGTCGGCCGCGCTCGACCAGACGTAAGCCTGCTCCGTGTCGAAGATCTGCGTGAACTTCGGCGCGAGCATCAGCGCGCCGGTGTCCGTGACGGAGACGCCGCGCGACTCGCCGGACATGAGTTGGGCACGCGAGTCGGTCTCCCACACGACGGGGCCGCCGGCGCTCGTCTTCACGACGCCGAAGATAACGATTGCGGTTGAGAGGAGAAGGAGTTGAAGAGTACGAAGGGGCATGCGTCTGTTTGTCATCAAGTATGAAGGTTCGCTTTCAATGTTCCGGGGCATGAGCCGGGGCGACGTTCATTCCCGCCCGCCTTCATGAATCATAACCCGAAAGCCCCGCGCACGGAACCACGACCGTTGACAAACGGCGTCCCTCACGTCCCGACGTAGCGCGCGTAGACCGAGCGCGCGACCGCCGCGTCGTCCGTCCCGCGCACGATGGCGCGCGCGTCGCGGAAGACGGTCAGCTCGTACTCGCCCGCGCGCAGGCGCACCAAGTACTCGTTGGCCTTGACCTCGCCCGCGCCGCTCAGACGCGCCGCCAAAGCGTCCAGGTCGAGCGACGTTGTCCCCTGTGGTGAGACCTGCACGGCGTTGCGACCGCAGAGCACGGTCGTCAAATCACCTGCCTCCGCCTCTAAGGTTTCAAACCGCCGGAGCCCGCACGCGGGGCAGTCCGGCGCGCGCCCGCCCGCGTTAATCTGCCGCCACTCGTTGCGCCACACGTCGAACTGCATCAGGCGCCCGTGCAGACTTTCGATGCCGCCGGTCAGAAGCTTCAGCGCCTCCGCGACCTGAACCGCGGCGACGATCGAGATGATGGGCATGATGACGCCCGCCGTGTCGCACGTCGGCGCCGTGCCCGCGGCCGGCACCTCGGGGAAGACGCAGCGCAGGCAGGGCGTGACGCCCGGCCTGACGGTCAACGTCACGCCGTAGCTCCCCACGGCCGCGCCGTAGACCCACGCGACGCCGCGTTTGACGCACGCGTCGTTTATGAGGAAGCGCGTCGCGAAGTTGTCCGTGCCGTCCAGAACCACGTCGCAGCCTTCGACCAGCCGCTCGATGTTCGTGTGATTAACGTCCGCGACTTCCGCCTCGCACACGACATCGGAGTTGACCTCCGCGACGCGACACGATGCCGCGACGGCCTTCGGCGTCCGCTCGCGCGCGTCACGTTCGGTGAACATCGCCTGCCGCTGTAGGTTCGACTCTTCGACAAAGTCGCGGTCAACGACCCTCAATCTCCCGACGCCCGCGCGCGCAAGCATTTCGACCTGCGCCGACCCCAACGCGCCGCACCCGACGACCAGAGCGCGCGCCGCACGCAGACGCCGCTGTCCTTCCTCGCCGATGCCTTCAAATAAAATCTGCCTGCTGTAACGCTCCATCACGAATTTGAAATTTGAAATTTGAAATTTGAAATTAGTCTCTGTGTTGCCGCATCGAGCATCACGCCCGGCGTCGGCGCGCGGCCAGTCCAGAGGCGGAACTGCTCCTCCGCTTGAGCGACGAGCATCCCCAGACCGCCGATGGTCTCGCAGCCGGCCGCGCGCGCCGCGCACAGGAAGCGTGTCTCTGCGGGGTTGTAGACGAGATCGTAGGCGACGCGCGCCCCGCGCAGCTGCGACTCCGTGGCCGCCGTCTCCGCCTCTTGAGCGCCGTGCGTGCCGAGCGGCGTCGTGTTCGCCACCACGTCGAAGCCCTCGAAGCTTGCCCCTCCGATTGGAGAGTAGTCCGCGCCGAACTCCTCCGCGACCAGGCGGCCGCGTTCTTCGTCGCGCGCGAAGACCGTTGCACGAGC
>CAXTSK010000640.1:0-3171 GCA_964246655.1 uncultured Pyrinomonadaceae bacterium | reverse complement strand
GGTAGACCATGAAGCGCTCGATGGCGCGCTTCAGGTGGCGTGCGCCGTACTTGAAGTCGATGCCCTCTTCGAGCAGGAAGTCCTTGGCCGAGTCCGAGCACTGGAAGACGAACTTCGTGCCCGCCGACTTCATGATGCGATCCTGCACGGACGCCAGCTCCAGCTCAAGAATCTGCATCAGGTGGTGCTCCTTCAGAGAGCGGAAGACGACCACCTTGTCGATGCGGTTCATGAACTCGGGGCTGAACTTCTTGCGCGCCGCCTCGACCGCCGTGCGGTAAATCTTCTGATCGACCTCGGAGTCCTGCGGGTGCTTCCCGTTCTGCTTGGGCGCGAAGCCGATGCCGCCGGAGATGAGTTCGCTCATCTCGCGCGCGCCGAGGTTCGAGGTCATCACCAGCATCGTTTTCGAGAAGTCCACGCGCCGGTTGTCGCCGAGCGTGAGCGTCGCCTTGTCGAGGATGCCGAGCAAAAGCTGCCAGAGCGAATCCGAAGCCTTCTCGATCTCGTCGAAGAGGACGAGCGAGAGCTTGGTCTCCTCCGTGTGGTAGCGGTCGAGGTTCTCCTGCGTCAGCATCGGCGAGGTCTCGCGGTGGCCGAGGTAGCCCGGGGGGCTGCCAATGAGCTTCGCGATCTCGTGCGAGTGCTGGAACTCGGCGCAGTCGATCTTGATGACGGCGTTGGGGTCGCCGAAGAGGACTTCCGCGGCGGCCTCGACGACGCGCGTCTTGCCCGAGCCCGTGGGGCCGAGGAAGAGCATCGTGCCGACGGGGCGGTTCGGCGGGTTCATCCCGGCGAGGAAAATCTGGTAGAGGCCGGACATGCGGCGCACGGCACGCTCCTGGCCGACGATGCGCGCGGCAAGCTTCTCCTCGAACTCTTGCGCGCGGGGGCTCTTCTGGTCGGGGTCGAGCAGAACCGTGTTGGTGTTGATCGTTTCTCTGTCCATAACTGCAACCATGTGGCCCACCTCCTTCGCCTGGAGCGCCGGCTCAGTACGACCTTCGGGCTTGCGGGGGGCGCCGCGTGTGGCTGTCCCAGGCCCGGGGGCCGCTACCGGTCTGTACTCCATGCAAAGAGCGAACCGCACTTCTTAGATGAGACCTGTTAAGTCGTAGTTGGCTATAGCGCATCGACCGGTGGACGGCTGCGCTCAATTGATGAGAGCACTATATATACGACAAAGAGTTCGTTGTCACTACAAAATATTCGAGGGGGCGAAAAAATCTTCGCAGGGCAAAAAATATTCGAGCGTGCGCCGCTTACTCCGTCCCGCGACGGCCTGACAGTTCGCGGCACTCGAATAGTGACAATTAACGGCCCGATTCAAAAAATTGAATGGCGAGCCGCACCTCTCGACACACCTAAACGTGGAGCGTGCAGCCGCGCATGTGTCAAAACGTGAGCGCGCCTTGTCCGCGGCGCGCGACAGAAATTTTAAGGGCGCGGCGGGGTTGCCCGCCGCGCCCTTGCGGTTGCCCGAGGGGCAACCCGGAAGTCGTCTCACGCCGCCGGCTCAGTCGTAATACTCCAGGCCGAGGTGCGTGATGAGGTCTTCGCCGCGCAGGTGGCGGAGCGTGTTCTTGAGCTTCATGAGCTGGATGAAGATATCGTGCTCGGGGTAGAGGCCGGGCGCGGTCATCGGCGACTTGAAGTAGAAGGAGAGCCATTCCTGCGTGCCCTTCATCCCGCAGCGCTGCGCGAGGTCGAGGAAGAGCGCGAGGTCGAGGACGATGGGCGCGGCGAGGATCGAGTCCCGGCAGAGGAAGTCGATCTTGATCTGCATCGGGTAGCCGAGCCAGCCGAAGATGTCGATGTTGTCCCAGCCCTCTTTGTTGTCGCCGCGCGGCGGGTAGTAGTTAATGCGGACGACGTGCGAGAAGTCCTTGTAGAGCTGCGGGTAGACTTCGGGCTGGAGGATGTATTCGAGCACCGAGAGCTTCGACTCCTCCTTCGTCTTGAACGACTCGGGGTCGTCCAGGACTTCGCCGTCGCGGTTGCCGAGGATGTTGGTCGAGTACCAGCCGTGCAGGCCGAGCATCCTCGACTTCAGACCGGGCGCGAGGATGGTCTTCATCAACGTCTGGCCGGTCTTGAAGTCCTTGCCGCAGACGGGGGCGCCGTTCTGATTCGCCAAATCCCTCAGCGCAGGCACGTCCACCGTCAGGTTCGGCGCGCCGTTGGCGAAGGGCACGCCCGACTTGAGCGCGGCGTAGGCGTAGACCATCGACGGGGCGATGGCCTTGTGGTTGTCGCGCATCGCCTGCTCGAAGGACTTGAGGGTCTTGTGGACGGCGTGGGGCTTGAGGAAGATTTCGGTCGAGGCGGCCCAGACGATAACGAGGCGCGAGCACTTGTTCCTGCGCTTGAACTCGGCAATCTCTTCAATCAACTGCTCGGCCAGCTCGAACTTGTTCGCGCCCTCCTTGACGTTCGTGCCGTTGAGGCGCTTGACGTAGGACTGATCGAAGACGGCCTTCATCGGCTTAATCTTCTGGAGCTGCGGCTTGAGCTGCGCGAGCAGTTCCTTCTCAAGCACGCCGGCCGTCAGCGCCGCCTCGTAGGCCGAGTCGGGGAAGATGTCCCACGCGCCGAAGACGATGTCGTTGAGGTCTGCGAGCGGCACGAACTCCTTGATGAGCGGGTTGCGGTTCTCGGTGCGCTTGCCCAGACGGATGGCGCCCATCTGCGTGAGGCTGCCGACGGGCTCGGCCAGGCCGCGCTTGATGGCCTCGACGCCCGCGATAAAAGTGGTGCTGACGGCGCCGAGGCCGACGAGCAGCACGCCGAGCTTGCCCTTGGCCGGCGCGATCTCGACCCCGGTCTGCACCTCCGAAAGCGCTCCGTTCTGTTCTGCTGACAAAGTGGATGGTCTCCTTCTCAAGTTTATTGGAGAAGGATAACGGAGGTGCGCCGGATGAGTCTTGCCGTTTCTTGCGCAATACGGACGGCGGCTTGCTGAAAAGCAGGAGGCAGATGGCAGGAGGCAGTTGAAGGCTTCACTGTGAGGCGCTCGGAAGTTTAGCGGCCGGTGATTAACCACAGAGACACAGGGACACGGCTGGAAGTTATAAGACCGCAAGCCGTGTCCCTGTGTCTCTGTGGTTAATTCTTACTCACTCATGTTACGCAGCGAGAAGCTGTGCATTGAGTTTGACAACTTCAGCATAA
>CAXTSK010000639.1:0-3210 GCA_964246655.1 uncultured Pyrinomonadaceae bacterium | reverse complement strand
CTGTTAAGACTACTGCGGCACTATCCGCTGTGACCGTCTTAACTTCATCAGACCCCAACCAATAAGCAGGTTGAGCATAACCAGGAGAGCCTTTGCTACAGTGCTGTCGTCGGCATAGCAACCAGGCTCAGGAGCACGGGTTAGGTTTAGATAGTTGTTATCGGACTCCGGAAATCGGTCGGCAATTCTATCTCCTACTCCAATCTAACCGAGAACCCCGAGCGCATGATCTTGAGCGTCAGGAGACCGTTAACGTCCATCCCGTTAGACGACTTCAGAGGCAGCCATAAATATTTACCGGTGACTCTCAAATTCTTCGGAGAACGCGGGCCGGGTGTGATATTTTTTGTCGCACTTTTTTCGGGCTTTCTCGCCGCCGCTAAGTATGACGGACCCGCCCCCGACTCATGAAGTGACACGGCTCCTCGTCTCTTGGTGTGAGGGCGACGAGGCCGCGCTGGAGCAGCTAATGCCGCTCGTGCACGGCGAGTTGCTGCGGCTGGCGAGGAACTACATGGCGCGCGAGCGGCCCGGCCACACGCTTCAGCCCACCGCACTCGTCAACGAGGCATACATGCGGCTCGTCGATTGGAAGAAGGTGCGCTGGCAGAATCGCTCTCACTTCTTCGGGGTTGCGGCGCAGATGATGCGCCGCATCCTGGTCGATTTTGCCCGCCGCCGCCCGGCCCTCAAGCGCGACGGCGGCGCCCGCCTGTTGACGCTCGGCGAAGCCGACGGCCTCCCGCTGGCGTCGCCCGCCGACCTACTGGCCCTCGACGAGGCACTCAACGCCCTCGCCGCCTTCGACCCGCGCAAGGTCGCCATCGTCGAACTGAAATTCTTTGGCGGCCTGAGTGTCGAAGAGACGGCAGAAGTTTTAAAGGTCTCACCCACCACGGTCATGCGCGAGTGGGCCAGGGCTAAAGCCTGGCTCTACCGCGAACTCTCCGGAACCGGGGGTCGGCAATAATTTTTCATGCCGTGGGTGGCAGGTTTTAGCCGTCCCCAACGCCTTACTTAATGTGTGGGATTCTCGCGGCGACCTCGTGCCGACTTTAGAGCGACCTAACACGTTATGGACACCGGACGCTGGCAACAGATAGACCGACTCTTCGACGAAGCCCTGGGGCGCGCTCCCGAAGAGCGCGCAGACTTCCTGGCCGAAGCCTGCGGGGCCGACGCGGAGTTGCGCCGCGAGGTCGAATCGCTGCTGGCCGCGCACGGGCTTTCCGGGGACTTCATCGAAGGGCAGGCCCTCGACCTGGCGGCTCGATTCTACGCCGAAGGGGAGACGCTCGCGCGCGGCCGAAGGGTCGGGCGCTACGAGGTCGAGTCGCTGCTGGGCCGCGGCGGGATGGGTGAAGTCTACCTCGCGCGAGACACGGAGTTGAGGCGGCCCGTCGCCCTGAAAGTGGTCTCGGCTGAACTGGACGGCGGGCACGACCCGCTCCGCCGTTTCGAGCAGGAGGCGCTGGCCGCCTCCGCGCTCAACCACCCGAACATCATGACGGTCTACGAGGTCGGACACGCGGAGCCTTTGCACTACATCGCCTCCGAGTTCATCGACGGCGTGACGCTGCGGCAAAGGCTCCACGCCGGGCCCTTCGGCGTCGCGGAGGCGCTCGATGTCGCCATACAGGTCGCCTCAGCCCTTTCGGCGGCGCACGCGGCCGGTATCATTCACCGCGACATCAAGCCCGAGAACGTCATGATTCGGCCCGACGGCTACGTGAAGGTGCTCGACTTCGGCATCGCCAAGTTCACACCGCACGGAGCTGCGGCCACCGACACACAGGCGGCGACGCAACGCATATTCAGGACCGCCACGGGGCTCCTCATCGGCACGGTCAACTACATGTCGCCCGAGCAGGCCCGCGGCCTACAGGTGGACGCGCGCACAGACATCTGGAGCCTCGGCTGCGTGCTCTACGAGATGTGCGCCGCGCGGCCGCCCTTCGGCGGTGCCACGTCGGGCGACGTGCTGGTCTCGGTCCTCGACCGCGAGCCGCCCGACCTCTCGCAGGTCTCGGAGGGCGTCCCTATTGAACTCTCAAGCGTCGTCGCGAAGGCGCTCCGCAAAGACCGCGAGGAGCGTTACGCGAACGCCGAAGAGTTCGGGCGCGAGCTGAAGGCACTGAAGCGGCGTCTGGAGACTGGCGAGTTGCCCGCGCGCGAGACGCAGGCCGCCGCGGCCGGCGCGACCGGCGCGGAACTGCCCGCGTACACCGAGACCCTCACGCACATCGTGGTGAGACCCACGGACGGGGCCGACGTGAAGAAGCGCACGCGCACTTTCGTCATCGCGGCGGCGGCGCTCCTGCTGGCCGTCGGGGTCTGGGCCTACACGCGCCGGGAGACAGCCACCGCGCCGACGGTCGATGCGAAGACGGAACACACAGCGACGGTGGAAGGCGGCCTGCTGCCGGTCGCACGCATGCTCACCTACTCGGTGACGGTGCAGAAGTACCGCGACGGCAAGCCGTTCGAGCGGCCGTTCGACCTCGCCGGGGAAATACTCTTCGAGAAGGACTACCACGTCCGGCTCAACGTCCGCAGCTGGCAGAGCGGCTACCTCTACATCCTCAACGAGCGGCCGGCGACAGAAGGTAGCGCGTCCTTCAACATCCTCTTCCCCTCGCCCACCGCCAACGGCGGCTCGTCGCGCACCGCGGCCGGTCAGGAGGTGCCGATTCCGGGTCAGAGCTGGTTCAGCTTCGACGAAGAGGAGGGCACGGAGCTGGTCTGGCTCGTCTGGTCGGCCGAGGAGCAGCCGGAGTTGGAGGCGCTCAAGCGCTTTGCCAACCCGACCGACCGCGGGGAGGTCGCCGACGCGGAGCTGCCGGCCTTGCAAAACTTTCTCAAGACTCACGCGGCTGTGTCGCCCGAAGTCACAAAGGACGAAGGGCGCCGCGAGACTATCGTCCGCGCGCGCGGGAACGTCCTGGCGCATGCCCTCAAGCTGCAACATCACTGAGAGGGAGTCTTTGAAGCAAGGTGGGAACAAGGCGGTTGTCATTGAGGAGCGCGCGGCGGTAACCGAGAGAGTTCCGCCCGCGCCGAGCTTGCCCCCAAGCGGTCGCCCCGTTTTCGTTTGAACTCACCGGCGGCCGTCTCAAGGCGGGCATCACTTGCCCCAGAAGAGAACGACGGAGGTGACTTAATCCGAGTCATGAGTTGAAAAAGGAAGGCCGTCGTCCTTGCTGCGGTGTG
>CAXTSK010000638.1:0-3213 GCA_964246655.1 uncultured Pyrinomonadaceae bacterium | reverse complement strand
TTCAGTCCGTTACATGGATGCCCACGCCTTTAGGCGGGGGAGTATTCACTTGAAGGATATTCCCGCCGCCTGTACAATCACGCGCCCGCCATCGAGGACGGCGCGTGCCCCGGCCTACGGCGCCGCACTCACGACTGATAGTTTTAGGAATAGTTCAGGGCGTTAACCTACAAGGACGAGTCATGGTGGTAACGCGTAAGGGCGGGGCGGCTTTCTGCGAGAGCGCGCCCCGCGCCCGCATTCGTGTGGCCCGCGCAGAGGTGCGGGAGAAGGGACGCCAGATGCACGGACGAAGAGCCGCCTACTACATTGTCAACGACGAGAAGAAGGTTCAGCCCGACGCCTCGCCGCAGCCCGGCGACGCCGACCCGGAGAGCGTGCCGTCTCTCAGGTTCGGGAGGCTCTTCGGGCGGACGGAGCAGGGGCCGCGCCCGGAAGATCGGGCGGACATGGAGAAGAAGTTGACCCGGCTCGGCGAACTGATGAACACGGCCACGGGACAACCGAAAGGCGACTCGGACATCCCGTCCGGCTACACCTACCTCGGGCAGTTCATCGCGCACGAGGTCACGCACGACAGCACGGGCGACCTGCTCGTGGCCGGCCTGGACCCGAAGAATTTGAGCACCCCGGTGGTAGACCTCGACAGCCTCTACGGCGGCGGGGACGGGCCGACGAAATTCAAGCACCTGTACAAAGAGGATGGCGTCAGGCTGAAGACGGACGACACGGTGCCCGGCGCCCAGATCAATGCGACGTTCCCGAACGACCTCCCGCGCGGGACGCAGGACAGCCCGGACGGCAAGAAGAAGGGGAACCCGAAGGAGGCCCTGCTGGGCGACTCGCGCAACGACGAGAACCTCGCGGTGGCGCAGACGCAGGTCGCCTTCATCCACTTCCATAACAAGGTGGTGGACGCGCTCGAACCGATTACCCCGCCGGCCGAACTCTTCAGGAAGGCGCGCGAAGAGGTCATCCGCCACTACCAGTGGATCATCCTCTACGACTTCCTGCCGCGCATCATCAGGGCGGACGTGCTCGACTGCGTCATGCGCCACGGGCTGCGCTGGTTCAAGGGCCGCGGCATTCCCTACATGCCGCTCGAATTCTCGGCCGCCGCCTTCCGCATCGGGCACACGATGGTGCGCAGCAGCTACGAGTGGAACCCTCTGAACCGCACCGACAAGCACGGCCAGTTCGCGATCCCGCTGACTGTTCTCTTCAGGCAGACGGGCTTCCTCGCCGTCGCGGCCGCCCAGCGAGCGGCGGCGGGGGCGCCGGGCGCCTCGGACACTTCCCTGGTGAGCCAACTCGCACAACCGATCCTCGACAACATGGACAACCTGACCAGCGATTGGGTCATAGACTGGCGACACTTCTACGACTTCAGCCCCCTGGGGCACGTCCGCCGGGTGCCGAAGCGGAACCACGCCGCCAAGCTCGACACCAACTTTGACTTACACCTCGACACGATTGAAGGCTTCCCCAGCCCGAGCCTGGACAAGATGCAGCAGGCCATCACCGCGCGCAACCTCCTGCGCGGCTTCTACCTGGAGCTGCCGACGGGCGAGGAGGCCGCGGAGTGGATCGGCGAGACCCCGCTGAGGCCCGGCCAGGTGGCGACGGGGCCGCATAAGGAGGTGCTCGGCGACACGCTCTTCCAGAAGAAGACGCCGCTCTGGTACTACGTCCTGAAGGAGGCCGAACTGCTCGGCTTCAACGAGAACGGCGAGCCCGGCAACCGGCTCGGCCCGGTTGGGAGCCGCATCGTCGCCGAGACTCTGGTCGGGCTCATCACGCACAGCCCCCACTCGATCATCCGAGACAAGTATTGGCGCCCCACCTTCGGCCTGCGCACCAACTTCGCGGTGGAGCCGGCAAAGTTCGAGATGATAGACCTGCTGAACTTCGCCGACGTGGTTGACCCCTTGGCGAGGTACTACAGGCAGTCCGTGCCATTCCACGACCTTGAGGAGGGGTGACAGGCTGCGGCGGGCGGTACGCAACTCCAGCGGCTAGCCGGGGCCGCCCGCCGTAAACAATTTCCTAAGACACGATGAGGAGAATGACATGGCACTTCCAAAGACGATTGTAAATAACCTGCTGCGGGTGCAGTCCGCGGTAGTCGCGGAGAAGGCGACGACCGGCACAACGGCCCTGGGTGATGCCATCGGGCGCGCGGCCGAGGCGGCTCTGCTGAAGGGGATGACGGGGCCCGACGGGAAGGCGACGGCCGAATGGGAGAGTTACATGTCCATGTTTGCCAACAGCGCCGAACAGCTTGAGCGGCTGACGACGACCAAGCATGACGGCACCAACACATGGCTCCCGCGCGTCCGTGCCTACATCGTGGCTAACGGCATCTGCGCCCCGGGCACCGACGCGGCCACCATCAAGAACACCATGGGGCTCGGCAACGTAGACGCCAAGAAGCCGGACAACACCGCGCTGAGCCTGACGACCGACCCTGCGGTCATCGCCAAAAGGGCCGTCCGGATTCCCTGACCTCGAAACTTCGGCGGTCACCGCCGTGCCCCACCCATTTAACGCCGCCCGGCCGCGCCGCGGGGACAGTCTCCCTCCCGCGGCGGCGGGGCGCGCACGTGTAAAGAAAGATGAGCGTACATTGGGAACCACCTCGCACGGACTATGAGGCGCTGTCGGGCTTGCTGCGGCAGCGCTGGGCCGAGTTGTGCCGCAGCTATCTGCCTCTGAGGCCCGAGGGTTCCATCTGGCGTTACAGCCGCGGGCTCCTGCCGGGCGACCCGGAACAGGGCTGGAAGCTTCACGTCACGGCGACCGTACTCACGGCCGGCGAGGTGCTGGGCGCGGTCGCGCCGCTGCTGCGAAGCCGGGGCATCCTCTACAAGGCGACAGCCACGCTCGACGAACTCGACAAGCTCAACAGCGGCATCCACTACGGCTACAGCCAAGTGGGGAAGTTCCTGACCATCTACCCGCGCACAGACGAGGAGGCCGTGCAACTCGCGAGGAGGCTTTACCGGCTGACGCGCGGAATGGAGGCGCCGTCCGTCCCCTTCGACCTGCTCTACCGAGAGGGCGGCTGCGTTTACTACCGCTACGGAGCTTTCCAGTCGCTCGGGGACGAAGAGGTTGCGGGCGACTACGTCATCCGCGACCCCGAAGGCCGCCTCGTCCCCGACCAGCGCGAATGCGCGGAGCCGCCCGCCTGGGCCGCAGACCCCCTCGCAC
>CAXTSK010000637.1:0-3214 GCA_964246655.1 uncultured Pyrinomonadaceae bacterium | reverse complement strand
AGCCGCTCGATCTTCGGCGCGATGTCGGCCAGCAGCGCGTTGGAGAGTTGGCGCGCGTCCGTGAACCTTCGCTCGGCGCGGTCGCGCTCGCGGCGCGCGACGTTGGCCTGCCACAGCGCGGCGGCGAGGCCGATGACGAGCGAGAGCGCGACGAGCGCCGCGGCGGCGACGCCCGCCCGGTTGCGCCGGACGAACTTTCCGGCGCGGTAGGTGAAAGAGTCCTTCTGCGCGTGTACGGGGAGGCCGTCCAGATACCTCTGCACGTCCTCCGCGAACTGCGCGGCGGAACTGTAGCGGCGCGCGGGGTCTTCGTGGCGCGCCATCCGGATGATGTTCTCCAACTCGCCGCCCGCGAACCCAAGGGTCTTTGTTCGGGCCTTGCCGTCGGTCGACACGTTCGCCGCGGCCGTCTCTCGGCCCGGCGTCTCTGAACGCCAACCGCCCGGTGCTTTCTCGGCCACCCTTGAGACGCCCGCCCCGCGCAGGAGGTCGCGGAGCAGGACTCCCAGAGAGTAAACGTCCGAGCTGGTCGTGATCTGCCCGCCGCCGACCTGCTCGGGCGAGGCGTAGTCGGGCGTGAAGGCGCGCAGCTCTGTGCGCGTGTGCTCGCCGACGTACTCCGGGTCAAGCAGCTTGGCGATGCCGAAGTCCAGAAGCTTCGGCGTGCCGTCTGAGGTGACGAGGATGTTCGAAGGCTTGATGTCGCGGTGGACGACGAGGTGTTGATGTGCATAGGCGACGCCCCGGCAGACTTCGATGAACAGGCGCAGCCGCGCGCGGGTCGAAAGCTTCTGCTCCTCGCAGTAGTCGTCAACGCGGACGCCTTCGACGTATTCCATCGCGAGGAACGGCTCGCCGTCGGCCGAGACGCCGCCGTCTAAGAGGCGCGCGATGTTCGGGTGATTGAGTGGGGCCAGTATCTCCCGCTCGCGGCGGAAGCGGCGTGCGAGTTCCGGGTCGGCGAGGCTGCGGCGGACGACCTTGAGCGCGACTTCCTGTTTGAACTCGCCGTCGGCGCGCTCGGCCAGGAAGACCGCCCCCATGCCGCCGCGCCCTATCTCGCGGACGATGCGGTAATGTCCGACGGTCTGCCCCGCGCGGTCTTCCCCTGTGTCGCCGTCGAAGAAGTCGGCCGAGAGGGCGAGCGCGGGCGCGCCGAGGAAGCGGTCGGCCTCCGCCTCGCAGGCGAGCAGCGACTCGACCTCGCGGCGCAGCTCGGGCGCGTCGGCGCACGCCTCTTCGAGCAACTTCCGGCGGCCGTCAGGCGTCAACTCACGCGCGGCGTGGGGCAGCGCTGCCCCCTTTTGCCATTCGTCAGTCCGCATCGCTACTCAGACACGCGCGAAGACGGGCGAGAAACTGACACGTGAGTTTCAGGAATGATTCCGCGACAGCTCGCGGAAGAGCCAGAGGCGCGACGCCTTCCAGTCGCGCAGCACCGTGCGGGTCGAGACGCCGAGGACTTCCGCGATCTCCTCGTCACTCAACCCGGCGAAGAAGCGCATCTCGATAATCCGGCGGCCGCGCTCGTTGAACGCCGACAGCCGCTCCAACGCCTCGTCCATCGCGACGAAGCTGGCGGCGCGCTCCTCGACCGGCACCTGCACGTCGTCAAGCGAGAGGCGGACGGCGCCCCCGCCGCGCTTCTCGGTGGCGTGCGCGCGCGCGTGGTCGATCAGGACGCGCCGCATCATGCTGGCCGCGATGCCGTAGAAGTGCGCGCGGTTCTGCCAGCTCACCGAGCGCTGATCGACGAGACGGAGGTACGCCTCGTTGACGAGCGCGGTCGGTTGCAGGGTGTGGCCGCCGCGCTCTCTGGCGAGGAAGGAGCGCGCGAGCCTCCGCATCTCGTCGTAGACGAGGGGCATCAGGCGCTCCGGGGCCTGCGCGTCGCCGCCGCTCCAGTCGTGCAGAATCTGCGTGACTTCGTGTCGCAACTCGTCGCCCACGCTTCAGTCCCCTCTCCCAAATTCGCAGCGGAGTTTAGCGCGAACGACCTGACCTCACAAAATTTTTCTCGCCGCCGTGTCAGTCCCCGTCGCCCTTCCTCGCGTGTGTCGGCAGAGAGGTGAACCCTCGGACAAATCTTTCAGGAGTGGCCCCATGAAAAAGAACCTGACCCGCAACACGCTCACGCTCATCTTCCTCGCGGCGTCCATCGCCGCCTCATCCTCCGTCCTCCTTTTTAAAGGTCGTGCCGCACCCGTTTCGCCCGTTCGGGCGGAGGGCGCGCGCGTGGCGCTGAGCGGCACCGAAGGAGCGCCTTATCTCAAGCTGGGCGCCGAGGCGTCGTCGGTTCCGGCGGTGTATCAGACGGGCGAGGGCGTCGCACGCCTCGCGGGCGAGACGCGTGCTTACGCGCTGGCCTCCGCGGACTTCGACGAGGACGGCATGCCCGACCTCGTCGTCGGCTACGAGGTCGAAGGGGGCGGAGTCGTCACCGTCCAGCGCGGTAACGTGGACGCCGTCTACCCCAACAGCCCCGAGGCGCGCGCGCGACGTGCGGAAGGTCGCTTCGGCGACGCGCCCTTCCAGGAGACGGCGGCCGCCTTCGTCGTACCCGAGGCGGCGCAGTTCGTCGGCGCGGGCGACTTCGACGCAGACGGTCACGCCGACGTGGTCGCGGCGCGGCGCGGCGGGCGCCCGCGCTACCGGCTGCGCGGGGGCGGGCGCCGGTAGCTGGCCGAAGCCGAGCGCGTCGAGCTGACGGGCTCGTTGACGGCGTTCGCGACCGGCGAGGTGAACCGCCGTGACGGCTTGACCGACATCGTCGTCGGCATCGTCGGCGACTCGGGCGCGACGGCGCTCGTCTTCGAGTCGCCCGCGGGAGCTTTGCGCGGCAAGCCCGAAACGATTGCCGTGCCCGCAGCGGTGAGCGGCCTGGCGCTCGGCACGCTGGACTCCGATTCGTCCTATGACCTGGCGGTGGCCGCGGGCAACGAGCTGCTCGTCGTGCACGGGCGCGACCGCCGTCTGTCTGTAGACGAAAGTTCGCGGGACGGCGTGCCCGCGGCGGAGTTGAGCCGTGATGCATTCGAGTTCGCGCTCGCGGGCGTGGCGGTCGGCGACTTCGCGGGCGACGCGCGCGCGGACGTGGGCGATGTCGGCGACGCTCGCGAATCTGCACGAGGCGGGGCGCGCGGCGGGGGGGGCGTCGTCGCATCCGACTATCGTCCGCGGTGCGGTGGCGCGTGAGCTCAAGCTCGATACGTTG
>CAXTSK010000636.1:0-3241 GCA_964246655.1 uncultured Pyrinomonadaceae bacterium | reverse complement strand
CCCCACCCCCCCCCCCCCCCCCCCCCTCCCACCCCACCCCCACCCCCCCCGCGCCTCGAAGTGGACGCGCTGATGCGCATGCTCAAGCGCTACCTGCGGCTCGAACTCGAAGCGATTCACCGGCAGAACATACGCTTCCAGCCTATCGGCCGCATCGAGGGCTTGCGCGACAGCGTGCGGCGCGAGCTTGAGCGCGCCGTCGAGGGCACCGCGGGCAACACGGGGATGGTCTTGAACGTCGCGCTCAACTACGGCGGGCGCGCGGAGATCGTGGACGCCGTCCACGAGGCGACGCGAAGGCTCGCGGCCGAAGGGCGCACGGCCGAAGAGTTGACCGAGGAGGACATCAACCGTCATCTCTACACGCGCGGCCTGCCCGAGCTCGACCTTCTCGTGCGCACGAGCGGCGAGCTGCGCATCTCGAACTTCCTCCTCTGGCAGGCCGCCTACAGCGAGATTTACGTGACCGAGACGCTCTGGCCCGACTTCCGCCGCGCCGACCTGCTCGAAGCCGTCGCGGATTTCCAGCGCCGCGACCGCCGCTTCGGCGGCCTGAAGCTGGTGGCAAACGCCAAGTAGTCAGTAGCCAGTAGACAGTAGCCGGTAGGCTCCGCTCTGCTGACGTTGAGGATGAAAGTCGTAGGGTTCGAGCGACGAAAAGTTTTTCTACTGACTACTGACTACTGACTACTTCATGAACTCCCGTCTCATCACCGCAGCCATCGCGCTTCCCGTCCTGATTGCATCAATCATCGTCCCGCCGCTGTGGCCGCTGTTCGTCGCGCTGGCGATGGCGGCCATCGTCGTCGCGCTCTACGAGTTCTGGTTTCTCTGCCGGAGGGTCGGGGCGAAGCCCGACATCGTGGTCGGGTACGCCGCAGTCGCGGCGCTCTTCGTCGCCTTCTTCTTCAACTGGATCGAGCTGCTCTACGTCATCGTCCCGCTCTTCATCATCGCGGCGCTCGCGGCCGAGATGCTGCGCGGGGCGCCGTTCGACAAGATGGTGCTGTCGGTCGGCTCGACCGTGCTCGGCGTCTTCTACGTCGCCTTCCTCGGCTCGCACCTCATCGGCGTGCGGACGGGGTTCACCAACCCCAGCAGGTTCGAGCCGTACCTCGTCAGCGAAGCTTACATCAGCCACACGCTCTCGACGCACATGCTCTCGTTCTTCTTCCTCGTGCTGATGGGGTCGGACACGGGCGCTTACTACACGGGGCGCGCGCTGGGTAGGCACAAGCTCGCGCCGGCGGTGAGCCCGGGCAAGACCTGGGAGGGCGCCGCGGGCGGGATGGCCGCGAGCCTCGTCGCGGCGGCGCTGTCGCGCTACTGGTTCTTCCCCGAGTTGTCGCTGCCGGCGGCGCTCGCGCTGGGCGCGCTGATGAACGTGCTCGGCGTGGTCGGCGACCTGACGGAGAGCGCCCTGAAGCGCGGCGCCAACGCCAAGGACGCGGCGCAAATCCTCCCCGGTCACGGCGGCCTGCTCGACCGGCTCGACAGCTTGCTCTTCAACGCGCCGCTCCTCTACTATTTCGCCCTGTACTATTGGCGTTAGCTCGAACCAACCCGCCAGTTGGTGCCGAACGCTTCAACGCGACGAGGCACACCGACGTTAAGGGAGGTTCAAAGGAATGACGGAAGAACAGAGGCTCGACCGCTTAGAGCGAATCGTCAAACTGATGATTAAGGCGGGACTCCGCGCTCGTCAGCAGACGCGCGAGCAGGCGCGTGAGCAGAACGAGAAGATAAACATCCTTATCGACAGTCAGATAAAGAGCGAGGAAAGAGTCAAGCAGAACGATGAAAGGCTCGCCGCTCTCTCCGCCAAGACGGATGAGAGGTTTGCGGCTATGGCTAAAGCTCAGGAAAGCGCGGGGGAGCAGCTTAAGTCCTTAACGGCGACCGTAGAGTGGATTATTACCGAGCGCAGGAACGGGCAGCCTTAAACTCCGGCGCGCACATTCAATGGACACACAGGGCATAGCGATACTCGGCTCGACCGGCTCCATCGGGTGCAACACGATGAGCGTGGTCGAGTCTTTTAGTGACGGGCGTTTCCGCGTCGTCGCGCTCGCCGCGGGGCGCAACGTCGAGCGGCTGGCGGCGCAGGTCGAGCGCCACCGGCCGGAGTTGGTCGCCGTCGAGAACGAAGAATGCGCGGGGCGGCTGAGGGAAGAGCTTAAGCATCGCGGCGTCACCGCGCCGCGGCTCGCGGTCGGCGAGACAGGGATGGTCGAGGTAGCGACGTACGGCGCGGCGCGGACGGTCGTGAGCGCGACCGTCGGCGCGGTCGGCTTCGTCCCGACCTTGCACGCGCTCGAAGCGGGCAAGCGCGTGGCGCTGGCGAACAAGGAGACGCTCGTCATCGCGGGCGAGTTGATGACGCGCGCGGCCGAGGCTTCCGGCGCCGAACTGCTCCCCGTCGATTCCGAGCACAACGCGCTTCATCAATGCCTGCGCGGCGAGCGGCGCGACGAGGTGCGGCGGCTGATTCTCACCGCCTCGGGCGGGCCTTTCCGCGAGAAGAGCTTGAGCGCGATGCACGGGGCGACGGTCGAGGAGGCGATGCGCCACCCGACTTGGAACATGGGCGCGAAGATCACCATCGACTGCGCCACGCTCATGAACAAGGGGCTCGAAGTCATCGAGGCGCGCTGGCTCTTCGGCTTCGGCGCGGACAACATCGACGTGGTCGTCCACCCCGAGTCGGTCGTCCACTCGATGATCGAGCTGGTGGACGGCTCGGTCATCGCGCAGCTCGGCGTCACCGACATGCGCCACGCCATCCAGTACGCGCTCACGTACCCCGAGCGGCACGAGTCGGCCTCGCTGCCGCCGCTCGATTTGACGAAGCTCGGCGCGCTCCGCTTCGAGGCGCCCGACGTAGAGCGCTTCCCGTGCCTGGCTTTAGCCTACCGGGCGCTGCGCGCGGGCGGGACGCTCCCGGCGGCGTTGAACGCGGCGAACGAGGTGGCGGTCAAAGCTTTCCTCGAAAGACGCATGCGCCTCACAGACATCGCGCGCGTCATCGAGCGCGTGATGGACGCGCACGAGACGCGCGCCGTGTCGAGCCTCGACGTGGTGCTCGAAGTGGACAGAGAGTCGCGCGCCGCCGCCGCGGACGAGATAGCGCGTTTGAACGAAGGGACGAAGGCGGTTGCTTGATAACTTGAACCACAGAGACAAGCTTTAATAACTCATGTTACGCAGCGAGAAGCTGTGCATTGAGTTTGACAACTTCAGC
>CAXTSK010000635.1:0-3256 GCA_964246655.1 uncultured Pyrinomonadaceae bacterium | reverse complement strand
GCCGAGTCGCCTGGCCTGAGGCCCGGGAACGCGGTCACGCCGTCCTGGTACTCCACGGCGCGCGCCACGAGGGCGGCTTCCCCCTGCAGCGAACCAGCGGTGGTGAGAAGCCGAAGTGGCTGCTGCTCAAGCGGCGCGACGCGCGCGGGCGATTCGGCCCACGCGCTGTCGTGGGGGCAGAGGGGTCTCTGGTTCGCACAGGCCGCGGCTCCGGAGAGCCCCGTCTTCAACGTCTACGTGGTCGCGCGCGTCCGCACGCAGCCGGACGTGTCAGCGCTGCGCCGCGCCTTCGAATCGCTTGTGGCGCGGCACACGGCGCTACGCACGACCTTCGAGGCGCACGAAGGAAGCCCGCGGCTCCGCGTGCACGAACAGGCCGACCCGGACTTTCAGGTGGAAGACGGCTCCGCCTGGGACGAGGCCACGCTGCGCGAGCGTCTGAGCCGCGAGGCACATCTCCCCTTCGACCTGTCGCGCGGGCCTCTGCTCAGGGTTCGCCTGTTCGAAGGCTTCGGGGGCGAGCACACAATCCTTCTGGCGGCGCACCACCTCGTCGCGGACTTCTGGTCGCTCGGCGTGCTGCTGCGCGAACTCGGCGCGCTCTATGACTCCGCGCACGAAGGGTCAACGGACGCGCCGCTCAAGCCTGCGCCGCGCCCGGAGGATTACGCACGCAGGCAGTCGGAACATCTCACGGGCGCTGAGGGCGAAAGACTTTGGGGCTATTGGAGCCGGAGGCTCGCGGGTGAATTGCCCGCACTCGACCTGCCGTCCGACCATGCGCGCCCCGCGCGTCCGACCTTCGGCGGCTCGTCCGTCTCCGTCACACTCGGCGAAGAGTTGACGGGCAGGCTCAAAGAGTTCAGCCGCGCGCGCGGCGTCACGCTCTACGTCACGCTGCTGGCCGCCTTCGAAGTCTTGCTGCACCGCTACACCGGCCAGACGGACATCCTCGTCGGCACGCCCACGGCGGGGCGCGCGCGGTCGGAACTCGCGGAGGCGGTCGGCTACTTCGTCAACCCCTTGGTCATACGCGAAAGGCTCGAAGCGGGGCAGACCTTCGCCGGCCTCGTCGAGCAGACGCGCCGGACGGCGCTCGAAGCTTTCGAGCATCAGGAGTTCCCCTTCCCGCTGCTCGTCGAAAGGCTCCGGCCGGCGCGCGCGGGGCAACACGCGCCGCTCTTCCAGACCATGTTCGTCCTGCAAAAGGCACAGTCGCGGGACGAAGAGAATCTGACCATGCTGGCGCTTGGCCGGCCCGGCGCGCGACTCCGCGTCGGCCGCCTGCTCCTCGAATCAATCGAGGTCGAACAGCGCGCGGCACAGTTCGACCTCACGCTCCTCGCGGCCGAGTCCGAGGGAGCCTTAAGGGCCACGCTCCAATACAGCACCGACCTTTTCGAGGCCGAGACGGCGCGGCGCATGCTCGCGCATTACGTGCGGCTGCTCGGCGAAGCCGTCGCCGCGCCCGAGAGCAAACTCGGCGCTCTTGAGCTGTTAGGCGAAGAGGAGCGCAGACGCCTGCTCGTCCGTTGGAACGAGACGGCGCACGCTTACGCCGACGACGCTTGCGTGCACGAACTCTTCGCGCTTCAGGCCGCGCGCACGCCCGCGGCCGTCGCCGTCGATGACGGCCGCGCCCGGCTCACCTACGCCGAGCTTGAAGCGAGCGCCAACCGGCTCGCGCGCCGCCTGCGCCGCCTCGGCGTCGGCCCCGAGTCGTTAGTCGGCGTCTGCGTCGAGCGTTCCACAGACCTCATCGTCGCGCTGCTCGGCGTGCTCAAGGCGGGCGCGGCCTACCTCCCGCTCGATTCTTCATACCCTTCGGAGCGCCTCGCCTTCATGCTCACGGACTCGGGCGCGCGCGTACTCCTGACGCAGGGCGAACTGGCCGCGCGTCTGCCGGAGACGACGCGTGTCGAGGGCTTGAAGGTCTTGCTCCTCGACTCCGAGCGGGAAGCGCTGCGGGGTGAGAGCGCCGAGAGCCTCGGGCGCGTGGCGCTCCCTGAAAACCTCGCGTACGTCATCTACACCTCCGGCTCGACGGGCAGGCCAAAGGGCGTCCTCATTCAACACCGAGGGCTTTGCAATCTCGTCGCCGCGCAGATCGAAGCCTTCAGGATTGACGAAAGCACCCGCCTCCTGCAATTCGCCTCGCTGAGCTTCGACGCCTCCGTCTCGGAGATTTTCACCTCGCTCCTCGCGGGCGCAACGCTGCACCTGCCTCCGCCCGAAGCACGCCTGACGGGCCGAAACCTCCCCGACCTTCTCAAAGAACGCTCCATCACCGTCGTGACCCTGCCGCCCGCCCTTCTCAGCGGCATGGACGAGGCCGAGTTGCGCGGCGTGCGAACGCTGGTCGCGGCCGGCGAGGAGTGCCCGGCCGACATCACGAAACGTCTGGCCGTCGCGTCGCGCCGCTTCATCAACGCCTACGGCCCGACCGAAGTCACCGTCTGCGGGACGCTGACCGAAGTCCATGCCGCGGACGGCAAGCCGCCCATCGGGAGGCCGATCTGGAACACGCGCGCCTACGTCCTCGACCGCTTCATGAGTCCCGTCCCCGTCGGCGTCGCTGGCCGCCTCTACCTCGCCGGCCACGGCCTGGCGCGCGGCTACCTCGGCCGCCCGTCGCTCACCGCCGAGCGCTTCATCCCAGACCCCTTCGGCGGGCATGGCGCGCGCCTCTACGACACGGGCGACTTGGCGCGCTACCTGCCCGACGGGCGGTTGGAGTTCCTCGGCCGGGTTGACCACCAGCTGAAGGTGCGCGGCTTCCGCATCGAGCCGGGCGAAGTCGAAGCAGCTTTGCGCGAACACCGCGGCGTGTCCGATTGCGCGGCCGTGGCGCACGAAGACGGGCACGGCGGCAAGCGTCTGGTGGCTTACTACGTGGCCGCCGAAAGCGTTGGCGGCGAAGGCGTAGATGAAAGGGAGGCTGTGACGGCCGTCGAGCTTCGCGAGCACCTGCGCGGGCGGCTGCCGGAGTACATGGTGCCGTCGGCCTTCGTGCGGCTCGAAGCGCTGCCTTTGACGGCCAACGGCAAACTCGACCGCAAGGCTTTGCCCGAGCCGGGGGCGGGCCGCGAGGCGGCGGGCGGCGAATACGTCGCGCCGCGGACGCCTGTTGAAGAAGTGCTGTGCGCCGTCTGGGCGGGCCTGCTCGGCGTCGCGCGCGTGGGCATCCACGACAACTTCTTCGACCTCGGCGGCCACTCGCTCTTAGCCACGCAGTTGATCGCCAGAGTCCGCGAGG
>CAXTSK010000634.1:0-3261 GCA_964246655.1 uncultured Pyrinomonadaceae bacterium | reverse complement strand
GTAGTCAGTAGAAGAACCTTCTCGTTAAGAACCGCGCGGTTGTCATCATCAACTTTCGACTATCAGAGACTACTGACTACTGTCTACTGACTACTTCAGCCTTACTCACCCCGACGCGGCGCGCGGTCGCGGTGGCGTTGAGGTTGGCGATGCCTTCGACGAGGACGGGGCTCGTGACGCGGAAGAAGAGTACGCCGTCGAGCCAGTCGTAGCTGACGCCGTCGCGGCTGTGGACGGCCAGCGAGACGGAGAACTGGTCGAGCCCGAGCCAGCAGTCGAAGGCGAAGCTGACCTCGATCAGCTCGCCGCGCCGGAGCAGGCCGAGGTCGATCTGCTGCTCCTTCGTGTTCGTGCCGTAGGCGTGTACGCCGCGGCTGTCGTTGACGAGGAAGCCGAAGACCGCGTCGTCCACCTCGCGGTTGATGCGCGCGCGCATGCGCACCGTCAAAGGCGACCCCGTCTCGACGACGCCCGCGGGCCTGCGTGCGGCGTCGAGCAGTTCGGCGCTCACGATCTCCGCGCTTCCGTCGCCGTGCCTGTACGTGGAGCGCAGCGGCGCGAAGCCCTCTTCTACTTCACGAACGTCCTCGCCTTCGGTTCCGTCGGCCGCGGCCTCCTCTTCCTCGTACGCCTGCTCGCGCTCCATCACGGTCTTCTGGTAGTGGTTCAAGACCTCGATGGGCGGGCCGTCCGAAAGCACCCGGCCAGCGCTCATCAGGACGGCGCGCGTGCAGAGCGCGCGGACGGCCGCCGCGTCGTGCGAGACGAAGAGGACGGTCGCGCCGCGCTCCTGAATCTCCTTGATGCGGCGGAGGCAGCGGTGCTGGAAGACTGCGTCGCCGACGGCGAGCGCCTCGTCGATGACGAGGATGTCGGGCTCGACGTTCGAGGCGACGGCGAAGGCGAGTCGGACGAACATGCCCGAGGAGTACGTCTTGACGGGCTGGCGGATGAAGTCGCCGATCTCGGCGAAGCGTTCGATCTCGGGGAAGAGCCGCTCGGTCTCGCGCCTGGAGAGCCCCATCAGCGCGGCGTTCATGTAGACGTTCTCGACGCCCGTCCCTTCGGGGTCGAAGCCCGCGCCGAGTTCGAGCAGCGCGGCCACGCGACCCTCGCGCCACACGCTCCCGCTGGTCGGCTCCAGCGTCCCGGCGATGATCTGCAACAGCGTGGACTTCCCGCACCCGTTCGGCCCGATGATGCCGGTCGTCGTCCCCGCCTCGATCTCGAAGCTCACGTTCTTCAAGGCCCAGAACTCGCGGTGCCGCTTCAGACGCCCGCGGGTCAGCGTCTCCTTCAGACGGTCGCCCGGCCGCGCGTAGATGCGGTACTGCTTCGACACGTTCTCGACGCGCAGCGCTAGACCCATGCGCTGAAATGTAGCAGAGACTTGAAGGCTGAGGCCAGAAGGGAATCGGCGCGCAGCGCGCGCTTACTGGCGCCCGCGCTCCCAGACCGTGCCGTCCTCATAGAGGACGCGGCGGATGTCAACGCGGTCGGCATACTGCTCCCGCGTCTCCTTGTCGGACTTTGAGACGTGGATAACGCTGGCCGGCGGGATGCTCGACGCGCCGCGCAGGCTTTTGCTCTTGCCCACGGCGATGGCGACCTTGCTCTCGAACTCGTGACGCCCGACCTCGGCCTGCGTGGCCGGGTCGTAGAGAACGTACTCCCAGACGATGGAGCGAATCTTCTTCGTCCCCTTGTTGCTCACCGTCGCCTCGTAGACGTAGACGGTCGAGGTCCGCCCCGGCTGCGGCTCGTACCCCGCGCTCGGTGCCTCGGTACGGGGCGGGAGCGTGATGTGCTCGCGCTCATTGCGGCCGGGGCTCGCCTGTGCGGCCGCCTGTCGCGCGCGCGTAAGCTCGGCCGGGTCGCTGGAGGCGTCCCCCGGGTCTTCGTCGGGCGCGCGGTTGTAGAACCGCTTCTGCCAGCGGGCCTTGAGCACCGAAACGCCGTGCGGCTCGTTCTTCGCTGCGGCGGCGGCCTCCTGAGCCGCCGCTACCGCCGGCAGCAGCATCAGGAGCACAAGGCTGATAGTTTTCATAACCCCTCCGACGCGTCCCTCAGTTTCATCACCCGCGCGTTCGATGATACTCCTCCCGCACCGCGTCAACCAACATTTCGCACGCGGCCGAGCGCCGCGCGAACCTTCGCATTGCGCCGCGTGAAAGCGGTGTGTTACGCTCAGGTCTCCCCTGAAAAATTGAGTTGAAAGCAGGGCTGTATCCTTTAAGATGAAGACTTGCCCGACATGCGGTAGGGAGTACGCCGAGACGACGACGCTGTGCCCGGCGGACGGCTCCGTCCTCAAGCGCGCGGGCAACGAAGACCGGCTCGTCGGGCAGGTGCTCGCGGGCAAGTACCGCATCGACGACAAGATCGACGAGGGCGGCATGGGCTGCGTCTACCGCGCGACGCACGTCCTGATGGAGAAGGTCGTCGCCGTCAAGGTGCTCCACCCCGCGCTCGCCGCCGACGACAAGATCGTGGCCCGCTTCACCCGCGAGGCCAAGGCCGCCTCCCGCCTCTCGCACCCGCACGCCATCAGCGTCACGGACTTCGGCGAATCGGAGAACGGCGTCGTCTACCTCGTCATGGAGTACCTGCGCGGCCGCACGCTCAAGGACATCGTGCGCTCGGGCGGGCCGATGACGCTTCAGCGCACGGTCGAGATCGTCCGGCAGGTCTCGGGCGCGCTCGACGCGGCGCACTTCGAAGGCGTCGTCCACCGCGACCTCAAGAGCGACAACATCATGCTCGACGAGGCGACCGGCGGCGACTGGGCCAAGGTCTTAGACTTCGGCATCGCGAAGATTCAGCAGACCGAGCGCAGCATCCACGAGACCGACCCGGGCCTGACCGCGCCCAACCTCATCATCGGCACGCCGCAGTACATGTCGCCCGAGCAGTGCTCGCAGGCTTCCAACATCGACGCGCGCTCCGACATCTACTCTTTCGGCGTCATCATCTACGAGATGCTCGCCGGCCACGTCCCCTTCACGGGCGACTCGCCGACAGCCATCATGATGAGGCACATCCAGGAGCCGCCACCCGACATCCTCGACGAGAGGCCCGACCTGCCCGCAGAGGTCGGCCGCGTCGTCGCGCGCGCCCTCGCTAAGAATCCCGAAGAACGCTTCCAGAAGGCGACCGAACTGTCCGCGGCGCTCGCCGAGGCCGCCGCGGAAGCGCCCCCGGCGGTGGCCGCCGCCGCCATCCTCGACACGGAACGCATCGGCTCGCCGACCTCGACCAACG
>CAXTSK010000633.1:0-3269 GCA_964246655.1 uncultured Pyrinomonadaceae bacterium | reverse complement strand
GGACAAGATGGTCACCTTCTGCACCGGGTCGGTGCCGGGCAGGGCCGCGGCGACTTGCAGCGCCGTCGCGGGGCGCCTCTCGGGGTCCCGTTCGAGGCAGCGGAAGATGACGCGCTCGATGGTCGGATCGAGGTCTTTGACGTGGCTCGAAGGCGAGGAAGGCTGCGTATCGCTCTGCCTCAGGCGCAGCAGCTCCGCGAGCGTCGAAGCCTCGAAGGCGCGCTTGCCCGTGAACAGCTCGTAGAGGACGAGGCCGAGCGAGTAGAGGTCGCTGCGCGTCGTCAGCCCCCCGCCCTTCAACTGCTCGGGCGACATGTAGGCGGGCGTGCCGGCCAACGCCTCGGCGCCGCGCACGTCGCCGGCCACGGACGCGATGCCGAAGTCCGTGATGCGCACGTCGCCGCGCTCGTCGAGCATGACGTTGGCGGGCTTCAGGTCGCGGTGCAGCACGCCCGCGTCGTGGACGGCCGCGAGCCCCGCGCAGAGCTGCCGCGCCGTCTCGACGGCCTTGTCCTCGGGCAGCCGGCCGATGCGTTTGAGGAGTGACGACAGAGACTCGCCGCGCACGTACTCCATCGAGATGAAGTGCGAGTCCTCGGCCTCGGCCACGTCGTAGACGCGGCAGACGTGTCGGTGCGAGACCTGACGCGCGACGCTCACCTCCTGGTAGAAGCGCGCGAGCGCCGCGCCGTCGTTCGACAGAGGCTCGGGCAGGGACTTGGGGGCGACGGGCTGCTTGAGCTTGAGGTCGTCGGCGCGGAAGACCTCGCCCATGGCTCCGCGGCAGAGCAGACCGACGACGCGGTAGCGGCCCGCGAGCACATCGCCGGGGATGAACCTCGACTCGTCGATGGATGAAGAGGCGGAGGGGTCGCGCTGCCCCGCGGGCGCGTCGCCGCGCTCGCGCATGAGGGCCGCGGCGACGTTGAAGACGGGCGTCTCGATGAAGTTCTCCGCCCGCTTGTCCACGCTGAGCATCTCCTCGACCTCGCGGCGGAGCGCAGGGTCGGCGGCGCAGGCCGCGTCGAGGAAGGTGGCGCGCTCCTCGGGCGCGCGCTCCAGCGCACGCTCGAACAGCTCGTCCACCTGCCGCCAACGCTCAGACTTCATCGCCCCTCCCCCGAATTGCGGCGCGGATTGTACCACCGGGCGCGGCGCGGCCTGAGACGAATTTCTTCACATCGGGGAAAAATTAAGGCTATTACAGCTTCGCCGGACGTGCCGGCCTGAGCTTACTCGCGGCCGACGCCGAGCGCGTCGGCGACGCGGTTGATGTAGTTGAACCAGGAGGCGATGAGCGTGATCTGTAGAATCGCCTTGTCGTCGAAGCCCGCTTCGCGGAGGCGCGCGTGGTGTTCGGGCGTGATGCGCGTGGCGTCGCGCGTGAGCTGCGCGACGTAGTCGAGCATGAGGCGGTCTTGTTCCGAGACGGGCGCCGTCGTGTAGTCCTCTTGCAGCGCCCGAACCAGTTCTTCATCGAGTGTGACGCGACGCAGAAACTCTGCGTGAGACTCGATTCAATAGTGACACCGGTTCACGACCGAGACGACCGTGGTAATCATCTCGTGCTGCGCGCGCGTGAGCGGCAGGTCGGGCGACATCAGCACGCCGAAGGTCGAGAAGGCGTGGTAGAGCGCTTCGGGGATCAGGCTGTGCGAGGCGACGATGCTCGAAGACTCGCCGCCGGGCGTCGGGTGGACGGGCGTGGCGTACTCTGCGGGGTAGAGGCCGCGCTGCGCCTCCATCGCCTTGCGCAGCTTCTCGTCGGCCTCGTCGAAAGGGACGGTCTTAATCCAGGTCATCTTTGAACTCTCTCCTCCTTCGGAAGAAAAGATAATAGACGGGCAGCCCCAGCGCCACCACCCCCAGCCCCGCGAGCGCCTGAAGCGGGCTCCCGGCCGCGAGCAGAAAGAGGAGCCCCGCGCTCAAGGTTAAGTAGACGACGGGCGTCAGTGGGTAGAGCGGCGTCATGTACTCGGCCGCCCCGCCTCTGCGCCGCAGCACGAAGAGCCCGGCCACCGTCAGCGTGACGAAGAGCACGACGGCGAACATGAAGTACGAGATGATCTCGTCGAACGTGCCGAGCAGTACGAGCACCGACGCCAGCGTGGCCTGCATCAGTATCGCGCGCACCGGCGCGCCCGTGCGCGGGTTGAGCCGCGCCGCCGCGGGCAGGAACAACCCGTCACGCGCCATCGCGAAGTAGACGCGCGGCGCGGACATCGTGTAGGCCGCGAGGCTCCCCAGCACCGCGACCACGACGACGCACGTGAAGAAGAGCGCGCCCGAACGGCCGAAGAGCGCCTCGCCCGCCTGCGCCGCGAACGCCTCGCCCGAAGTCACGCGCTCCGGCGCGACGAGGTAGACGAAGGCCGCGCTCGTCAAAACGTAGACCGCGGTCACGACCAGCACCCCGAGCGTGAGCGCGAGCGGCAGCGTCCGGCGCGGGTCGCGCACCTCGCCGCCGAGCTTGCTCAAGTCCCACCACCCGCCGAACGAGAAGAAGGCCGAGACGAGCGCGCCCGCCAAAGCGCCGCCGAGCGCGGGCGAACCGGCGCGACGCTCGACGAACGGCGCGAAGTGCGACCAGTCGCCGAGGCCACGCCCGAAGCCCCACACCAGTATGAAGAGCAGCAGCGCGAGCTTTACAATCGTCAGCCAGCGCACGACCCAACCGCCGAGCCGCACGCCGCCCGCGTTGACCGCCGCCAGCGCGAGCACCGACCCGACGGCCAGAGCCTTCACACCCGCGGGCGCGAGTCCCGCGGCGTAGCCGACATATGAAGCCGCGCCGACGGCGAGCGCCGCCGTCAACCCCGGGTCGAGCACGAGGAAGACCATCCACCCGTAAAGAAATGCGAGCGGCGCGCCGTAAGCCTCGCGCAGGTAGACGTAGCCGCCGCCCGCCGCAGGGAACCGCGCCGCCAGCTCGCCGTAACAGAGCGCGCCCGACAGCGCCATCAGCCCCGACAGAAGCCACACGACCAGCACCAGCAGCGGCGACCCCAGAGACTTCGCCATCGCCGCCGGAGTCAGAAAGATGCCGACGCCCACGACCTCGCCCACGACGACCGCCGCCGCCGTCACGAGCCCGATCTGTCGCTTAAGCCCGGAGTCAGTCATAAGCAAGTGATGCGTGATAGCGGTCAGTACCGCCCGCGGTAGCGGGTGGATCGGACTTATATGTAAAGCCTCTCTGAGGTAACACGAACCCACCCGCTAACGCGGGCGGTACTGAACCTTATTTCAATGGTGGTTCTTATAATACC
>CAXTSK010000632.1:0-3273 GCA_964246655.1 uncultured Pyrinomonadaceae bacterium | reverse complement strand
AGATGCGCGAGTACGCGGCCTTCGGCCAGGCGGCGGCCGCGGTCATCAAGGGCGCCCCGGCGTTCGCGTTGAAGGTCAGGAGGGCGGTGTTGATGTTGGGGTTGGTGTTCCCGCGCGCCAGCTCGGCGAGGCGGCGGCGCTCCAGGGCGCGGGCGCGGCGCGCGCGCATGAGGGCGCGGTGGCGGCGCCACCACGCGCGCGAGTGTTTGCGGTGACGCTTGCGTTGGCTCACCGCCGAGCGGCGGCTCCACTTCGCGAGCGACTCGGTGATGGGCAGCGCCCCGGCCACCGTGACGAGGACGAGAAGGGTTAGTGTGACGACTCGCAGCCTGTTCATGTTCTATGCCACCGTTTCGCGCACCACCTCTTCGAGCGTGGTGACGCCGTTCCTGATCTTGTATAGCCCCGACTCGCGCAGCGTGATCATGCCGTCATCGATGGCGCGCTTGCGCAGCTCCAGCGAGGACGCGCCGATCATAATCAACTCGCGGATCTCGTCGGTCACCTCCATCACCTCGTAGAGGCCGACCCGCCCCTTGTAGCCCGTGTTGTTGCACTTCGGGCAGCCCGTGCCCTTGTAGGTCTTGAGCTGCGCGGCCTCTTCCTTCGCGAAGCCGATCTCGACCAGCGCTTCGGCGGGGACGTGGTGCTCGGCCTTGCAGTCCTTGCAGATGCGCCGGATGAGGCGCTGCGCCTGGATGAGGTTGACGGAGGTCGCGACGAGGAAGGGCTCGATGCCCATGTTCATCAGGCGGGAGATGGTGGAGGGCGCGTCGTTGGTGTGGAGGGTGGAGAGGACGAGGTGGCCGGTGAGCGCGGCCTTGATGGCGATCTCGGCCGTCTCGAAGTCGCGGATTTCGCCGACGAGGACGATGTTCGGGTCCTGGCGCAGGAACGAGCGGAGCGCGGCGGCGAAGTTCAGGCCGATCTGCTCCTTCATCTGCACCTGGTTGATGCCCGGCAGGTTGAACTCGACCGGGTCCTCGGCCGTCATGATGTTCGTCTCGGTCGTGTTCAAAGCCTGGAGCGCCGAGTAGAGCGTGTTCGTCTTGCCCGACCCCGTGGGGCCGGTGACGAGCACCATGCCGTAGGGCTTCGTGATGTTGCGCTGGAACTTGACGAGCGACTCGGGCTCGAACCCGAGCTTCGTCATGTCGAGCATCAGCTTCTCCTTGTCGAGGAGGCGGAGCACGACCTTCTCGCCGAAGAGCGTGGGCAAAGTCGAGACGCGGAAGTCCAGCTCGCGCGAGCGGCCGTGCACCTTGAGCTTGATCTTAATGCGGCCGTCCTGCGGCAGACGCTTCTCCGCGATGTCGAGCTTCGAGAGAATCTTGATGCGAGAGATGAGCGCGTCCCTCAAGCGGAGCGGCGGGTGCATCACGTCGTAGAGCACGCCGTCGATGCGGAAGCGGATGCGCATCTCCTTCTCGTAGGGCTCGATGTGTATGTCCGATGCGCCGCGCTGGAGCGAGTCGGCCAAAAGCACGTTGACAAGCCGGACGACGGGCGCGTCCTCGCTCATCCGCGTGAGGTTCGAGAGGTCGATCTCGTCGTTATCGTCGATGACTTCGAGCGCGTCCGCGCCGTCGGCCTCGAAGTCCAGCTCGTCGAGCGTCATCGAGGACTGCGGCAGCGCCTCGACCTGGCTGTTGTACTGGCTCTCTTCATCCTCGATATTCCGCGCCAGCTCGATCTCGCGCGAGTTCGAGTAGTAGCGCGAGATCGCCTCCTGGACGCTCGCCTCGGAGACGACCACCGGCTCGATGTTGAGCCCCGTCATGAACTTGATGTCGTCCATGGCGAAGACGTTCGTCGGGTCAACCATCGCGAGCGTCAGCGTCGCGCCGACGCGGCTCAAGGGAAGCACCGAGTACTTGTCGGCCACGTCGCGCGGGATGAGCCGGATGACCGACTCGTCCACGTCGAACAGCTCCAAGTTGACCGACGGGACGCCGTACTGCCTGGAGAGCACGGCCGTAATCATGTCGTCCGACACGAGCCCCATCTTGACCAGATTGAAGCCGAGCCGGCCGCCGTGCTCCCTCTGAAATTCGAGGGCTTCACGGAGCTGGTGCGGGGTCAGGAGATTTTCGCGGACGAGGATTTCGCCGAGTTTGGCTGACATTGTGGAAGCGTTCCGTGTTTAAGAACCGAAAAGGCGGGGCACGTGCGGTGTCCGTCGAAGGGCAGGCCGACGACCGCACCGTCGGCGCAAGGCCAAAGGTTTGAAACACCGTTGGCCTAAAGCATGTTACTGTTTAACCATGAGGCTGTCAAGATGAATCTGGAACCGGTCAGATTGAGTCCAAAAAACCGCGCCCCGCCCAGTGGCCGGGCGCGGCGATGTTTTTGTATGACCGCGGTTGAGGTAGCCATAAGGGCGGCGGCCGCCACGCGCCGGGCGCGCGGGCGCCTTATCGGGTTTAACGTTTTCGGCCGTCTTCAGATAGTCGAGCGCCTCCTTTGCCGACTGCTTCAGGGAGTCTGTGTCCGGCGCCTTGTCCACGTAGCGCTGGAGGTAGTTGGCCGCCTCCTGGAACTTGGCCTTGTCGCCGGTGGCGAAGAGCGCGAGCCCATAGATGCGGTTGGCGTCCGGGTTGTCGGGGTCTTCGGCGAGAACCTTCTGCGCCTCGGCCATGGCGAGGTCGGTCGAGCCGCCGTCGAAGAGCGCCTGCAAAGTCTCTGACCTGATTTTGGCCTTCTTGGCCGGGTCGGTCTCGATCTCCATGTACTCCTGACTGGCGGCGACGGCGTCGGCCGCCTTCGTCGGATCGACCTTGGCGACGACGCGGCGCAGCAGGATGGCGCGGACGGAGTACGCGGCCTTCTTATTCTGCTCGTAGGCGGTGGCGTTCACGTTCGGGCCGGAAGGGCTGGACGACTTGACCAGCGTGACGGCCTTGGAGGCCAACTCCGCGCCTTCGCTCCAGTCCTTCTTGGCCTCGTTCTGCGCCGCGACCTTGGCCTCGGGGGTCGCCTCCTTCACGGAGGCGTTGTAGCGGTTGTCGGCGCGCTGGCGCAGCGCCTCGGCGAGGTTGGTCAGGAGCGCCACCTCTTCGGGGCGGGCGGCCAGACCCTCGCGGTAGTTGCTGATGGCCTCGTCGTACCGCGGCGGGTTGGCGAAGAGGGCGTCGTTGCCGGCCTTAAAGACGCGGCCGACGACCTCGTTGGACTTGGTGATCTCCGAATTCTTCTTCTCGATCTCGGCGATCTCCTTCTCCCTCGCCTCGCGCGCGGCCTTCTCCTCCTTGCTCTCACTGCGCGGGGGAGCGC
>CAXTSK010000631.1:0-3280 GCA_964246655.1 uncultured Pyrinomonadaceae bacterium | reverse complement strand
GTCCACGTTGTGGTCGGCGCGCACGATGATGCGCTCCGAGTCCACGTAATCCACGATGCCGTCGCGGCGCGCGGCCACGACCGCGCCCGAATCCCGCGCCGTCACCTGCTCCATGCCGGTGCCGATGTAGGGCGCCTCGGCGCGCAGCAGCGGCACCGACTGGCGCTGCATGTTCGAGCCCATCAGCGCGCGGTTCGCGTCGTCGTTCTCAAGGAACGGGATGAGCGACGCGGCCACCGAGACGAGCTGCTTCGGCGAAACGTCCACGTACTCAATGTCGTCCTTGTGGGCGTTGATGAACTCGCCCGCCTTCCGCGAGGCGTTGCGCTCGTTGATGATCGTGCCGTCCTCGCCCAGCTCGATGTTGGCTTGGCCGATGACCCACTTATCCTCTTCCCAGGCCGTCAGGTAGAACGGGTAGGGCTCGGACTCGGCCTTACGGCCGTCGGCGCCGAGCTTGCGGTTGGCCTTGTCGAACTCTTCTTCCGTGACGTGCTCGCCGGGCTTGAGCTTGGTGTCGGCGCCGTTGACGATGCGCACGTACTCGATGACGCGGCCGTCCACGACCTTACGGTACGGCGACTCGATGAAGCCGAACTCGTTGATGCGCGCGAAGCACGAGAGCGACGAGATGAGGCCGATGTTCGGCCCTTCCGGCGTCTCGATGGGGCAGATGCGGCCGTAGTGCGTCGGGTGCACGTCGCGCACCTCGAAGCCCGCGCGCTCGCGGGAGAGTCCGCCCGGCCCGAGCGCGGAGAGGCGACGCTTGTGCGTAATCTCCGAGAGCGGGTTGGTCTGATCCATGAACTGCGAGAGCTGACTGGAGCCGAAGAACTCACGCACCGCGGCCGTCACCGGCTTGGCGTTGATGAGGTCGCGCGGCATCGTCGTCTGCATCTCCTGCTGGATCGACATCTTCTCCTTGATGGCGCGCTCCATGCGGACGAGGCCGATGCGGAACTGGTTTTCGAGCAGCTCGCCCACGGCGCGCACGCGGCGGTTGCCGAGGTGGTCGATGTCGTCGGCCAGGTACTCGACCGGGTTGCGCCGCATCTTCAAAAGGTACGAGATGACCCGCACGAAGTCGTGCGACGAAAGGAGCGGGTCTTCGATGCGCTCGCGCTCGGGGCGTCCCATCTTGATGTTGAACTTCAGACGCCCGACCCTGGAGAGGTCGAACTTGCGCTCGTCGAAGAACATGCCCTCGAACAGGCGGTACGCGGTCTGCACCGTCGGCGGGTCGCCGGGGCGCATCTTGCGGTAAATCTCAAGCAGCGCGTCCACGGGCTTCGTGATGACATCCTTCTTCAAGGTCTGCGAGAGGACGCCGCCGAGGTCGTCGCGCTCGGGGAAGAAGACGGTGAAGGTCTGGACGCCGGACTCGATGACCTCCTGCAACTTCGCGGGCGTGATCTCGGTGTTCGCCTCGACGATGACCTCGCCGGTCTCGGTGTTGACCACGTCGGAGAGGGCGTAGGCGCCGTCGAACTGCTGCGAATCGACCTCGACCTCCGTGACGTGACTCTTGCGGATGTCCTTCAGCGTGGAGGCCGTCACCTTCTTGCCGGCCTTCACAATCGGCTCGGCGGCACCTTTCGGCTTGATGTCCTGCTCGGCCTTCATGCCGACGAGGTTCGTCGGCCCCTCGGGGCGCACCTGGACGAACAGCCTCCCCTCCTGGGCGCGCACGTCGTCGCCGACGTAGAAGGCGCGCAGGATGTCCTCATCGGCGAAGCCCGCGTTCTTCACCGCCTCTTCGAGTTGCGAGTCTCTGCCGACGTACGACTTCGGGTCGAACTGCGGGTTGAGCCAGATGCCGAGGGCGCGCAGGAAAATGGATGCCAGGAACTTCCGCTTGCGGTCGATGCGGACGTAGAGCAGGTTCTTCTGGTCGTACTCGAACTCGACCCACGAGCCGCGGTACGGGATGACCTTCGCCAAATAGACCGGCGACTTCTCGAAGAAGACGCCGGGCGAGCGGTGGAGCTGCGAGACGATGACGCGCTCCGTGCCGTTGATGATGAAGGTGCCGTTGTCGGTCATCAAAGGGATTTCGCCGAAGAAGACCTCCTCCTCCTTGATGTCGCGGATCGACTTCGTCTCGGTCTCCGGGTCTTTGTCGAAGACCGTGAGGCGAATCTTGACCTTGAGCGGCACGCTGTAGGTCATCCCGCGCTCCTGGCACTCCTGCTGGTCGTGCTTGTGCTTGAGGCCGACGGGCTCGCCGCAGTTGTCGCAGAGCGTGGGGCGCACGGCGTTGAACGTGCCGCAGTGGTGACAGAGCGTCTCGCCGGGCGTGAGCGGATCGACCTTGACGAGCGAGCCGCAGGACTTGCAGTTCGCGCGCAGGTAGCGCAGACCTTCGAGCCGTCCGCACTTACACTGCCAGTTGCCGATGTGGTACTCGACGAAGTCGAGTTCGGCCGTCTGGCGGAAGTCCGAGATGGGGAAGACCGAGCGGAAGACGGCCTGCAACCCCGCGGGCTCGCGCTCCTCCGGCAGGAGATCCATCTGGAGGAAGCGGTTGTAGGAGTCGCGCTGAATCTCGATCAGGTTCGGGATGCGCACCGCCGTCTTGATCTTCGAGAAGTCGTGGCGCGTGGGCGGCTGGCTCACGCGGCGGCCCGAGCCGACGGCGCTCTTCTGGAGCGGGTTCTGAACCGGATTTGCAGACATCAGGAGTTCCTTGTAGCCGTCGGCTTTCAGCAGTCAACCTTCGGCCAGAGAGTATTTAATAAGAGGACTAATCTACGCGCCCGGCCTCCGACCTGCTGAAAGCTGAAGGCTGAGCGCTGAAAACTTCTTTTAGAGACGCCAAAGCGCGGCCAGAGCGCACGAGTCTCCGGCCGCTTCTCCTACCAAAGCGGTTTCGCTTCGTCAATATTTTAGGGAGTATCGACAGCCCCTCACTACTCCCACACCTTAGCCGCCCGTGCGGCCAATGTCAAGAACGGACGAAAGACGTAAACCGTGAGCCGTAAACCGTGACAAGTGAGAACCGAGTTTTTATCTTGTCACGGTTTACGGTTTACCGTTCACGGCTCTTACTTCACTTCGACGGTCGCGCCGGCGTCGGCGAGTTTGGCGCGAATGGGCTCGGCCTCTTCCTTCGAGATGCCCTCCTTGACGGGCTTGGGCGCGGCATCGACGAGGTCTTTGGCCTCCTTCAGCCCGAGCGCGGTGATCTCGCGCACAACCTTGATGATGCCAATCTTCTTGCTGGGGTCGGCCATGCCCGTGAGGATCACGTCAAACTCGGTCTTCTCCTCGGCCGCGGGGG
>CAXTSK010000630.1:0-3289 GCA_964246655.1 uncultured Pyrinomonadaceae bacterium | reverse complement strand
TGTTAGCCGACTACGAAGCCGTCAAGCCGCTGCGCCGGCCGGAGCCGCCCGCGGGGGACGAGGTCGCGCCCGCGGAAGCGTCCGCGCCCGAGGCGGACGCCCTCCCGCGCCCGCGCCGCAAGGCGAAGAAGGCGAAGGCGGCCAAGCCTTCAAAGATGCGCGCGGACAACTGGGTCGCGCGGCGCGGCCACCTCGTCACGTACGTCGGGCTCGTCATCTTCACGGCCTTCGTCTTCTTCCGCCCGTACGAGCTTTTCGACGCCCCCTTCCTCAGAGACGGGGCGCAGTGGCCGGCCCTCTTCACGCTCCTCGCATACCTCCCGAGCCAACTCTCGGCCGAGGGGAATCTGACGGCGCGCCCGAGGGAGGTCACGCTCGCGCTCCTTTTGCTCGCCTGCGCGCTGCTCTCTGTGCCGACGGCCATCAACCCCGGCGAGGCGTGGGACAACTTCGTCAACTTCCTTAAGGTCATCCTCATCTTCATCGTCGCCGTGAACGTCACGCGCACCGAGTTGCGCCTGCGCGGGCTGCTCATGCTGGCGCTGGCGGCGAGCCTCGTCCTGAGCTTCTCCGCCCTCAACGACTACCGGCAGGGCCATTTAAATTTCGGCGGCGACCGGGTCAAGGGGCTGCTCGGCGGGATGTTCGACAACCCGAACGACCTGGCGCTGCACCTCGTCACGATGGTGCCGCTCGCCGTCGGGCTCGCCTTCGCGCGGCGCGGGCCGCTGAAGAAGGTCGTCTACCTTTTGTGCGTGGCGCTCTTCACGGCCGGCGTCGTCGTCAGCTTCTCGCGCGGCGGGTTCCTGGGGCTCGTCATCAGCGCCGGCGTCCTCGCCTGGAAGCTCGGCCGGAAGCGGCGGTTCCTCGTCGGCGCGCTGATGGCGGTCTCGCTCCTCGTCTTCGTGGCGGCCGCGCCGGGCGAGTACGGGGCGCGGCTCGCGTCGATGTTCGGCGGCGACGTGACCGGCTCGGCGAGCGCGCGCCAGGAGCTTTTCTGGCGCTCGGTGATGGTGGCGCTGCGCTACCCCCTGACGGGGGTCGGGCTCGGCTGCTTCTACTATCGGGGGGCACGCGACCAGGTCAGCCACAACGCCTACACGCAGGTTGCCGCCGAGATGGGGATGGCGGCGCTCGTCGTCTACGTCCTCCTCATGGTCACGTCCATCAGGCGGCTGCGCCGGATCGAGCGCGAGACGCTGGAAGCGAAAGACCGCGCCTCCTTCTACTACCTCGCCGTCGGGTTGCAGGCGAGCATCGTCGGCTACATGGTGTGCAGCTTCTTCGCCTCGGTCGCGCACCTCTGGTACGTCTACTACCTCGTCGCCTACTCGGTCGCCCTGCGCCGCATCTACGCGCTCAAATACGGCGAGCCCGGGATGGCGCGGAAAGAGGAAGAGAAGAAGAACGACGGCGAGCCCGCGCCGGCCGGGAACAATACCCCGGCGGCGACGGCCGCGAGTCTCACCCTATGAACCGAGCCGCGGAAATACTCTTCTGGGCGAGCGCCGCCGCGCTCCTCTACACCTACGCGGGTTACCCCGTGCTGGTGTGGCTGGTCGCGCGCCTGCGCCCGCGGCCTGTGCGGCGCGGGCCTTTCGAGCCTGCGGTCACCGTCCTCATCACCGCCTACAACGAGGAGCGCGACCTCGCGGCCAAGCTTGAGAACACGCTGGCGCTCGACTACGACCCGGCGCAGCTCGACATCCTCGTCGCGTCCGACTGCTCGACCGACCGCACGGACGAGATCGCCCGCTTGTTCGCCGCGCGCGGCGTGCGCCTCCACCGACAGCCCGAGCGGCTGGGAAAGACGGCCGCACAGAACGCGGCCGTTCAGCTCTCGCGCGGCGAGGTCGTCCTCTTCTCCGACGCGACGACCTTGTACCAGCCGGACGTGCTGCGGGCGCTTCTGCCCAACTTCGCGGACGCCTCGGTCGGCTGCGTCGCGGGCCACCTCGTCTACGTAGACCCTGCGCGCACGGGGACGGGCGCGGGCGCGCGCTCCTACTGGGGCTATGAGACTTTCCTGCGCCGACAGGAGAGTCTGGCCTGTTCGCTCATCGGCGCGCCGGGCGCGCTCTACGCCGTCCGCCGCACGGCCTACGTGCCGCTCTACCACGAGGCATGCAGCGACTTCATCATCGCCACGAAGATGGTCGAGCAGGGATTGCGCGCCGTCTACGAGCCGCGGGCCGTCTGCACGGAGGAGACGAACCGGCGGCCCGGCCGCGAGCTGAACATGCGCGTGCGCATCATCGCCCAGACACTCACAGACCTCTGGCGTCACCGCGCGATGATGAACCCCTTGCGCGCGGGCTTCTACTCGGTCGAGCTCGTCTCGCACAAGGTCATGCGCTACCTCGTGCCGCTCTTTCTGGTCTGCGTGCTGGCATCGACGGCGGCGCTCGCACCGGGCTCGCGGTTCTACGCCGCGCTCCTCGCCGGGCAGTTGCTCTTCTACGCGGCGGCGCTCGCCGGGTGGCTCCTGTTGAGGGCGGGCGTGCGCGCACGTCTGCTTGCGCTCCCGGCCTACTTCGTGCTCGCCAACGTGGCCTGCGCCCTCGCCCTCTACAAGTTCCTGCGCGGCGAGCGCATCGCCCGTTGGGAGACCTTGCGCGAGCCGGTCGCGGTCACGCCGGGGCGGGAGGGCGAGGCATGAGGGCCGAGACCGCAGAGGGAGCGGAAGAGTTCTTCCGCACCGACCACCTGAAAGCCGACGTAGGGCGGCACGCGGCGCGCGGCGGCGCGATCATGCTCGCGGCCCAGGGGACGAAGTTCGCCGTCAACATGGCGGGCACCGTTATACTTGCGCGACTGCTGACGCCGCAGGACTACGGGCTGGTGGCGATGGTCGCCGTCTTCACCAACTTCACGCACCTGTTCAGGAACCTCGGCCTCTCGGCGGCGACCGTGCAGAAGGACGAGGTCGATCACCGGCAGGTGAGCACGCTCTTCTGGGTCAACGCCGGGCTCAGCTTGCTGACGGTGCTCGTGACGGTGGCGCTGGCGCCGCTCATCGCGGCCTTCTACGGCGAGCCGCGGCTGACGTGGATCACGTGCGGCATCGCCCTCGGCTTCATCTTCAGCGGGCTCAGCGTCCAGCACGAGGCGCTGCTCAAGCGGCAGATGCGCTTCAAGGCGTTGGGCACCCTCGATGTCGGCTCGATGCTGGCGGGGATCGCGGTCGGCGTGGCGGCTGCGTGGCGCGGGGCGGGCGTGTGGGCTCTGGTGGCGACGCAACTGACCACGGCGGTCACGTTCGCCGCGGGCGTGTGGGTCGCCTGCGGGT
>CAXTSK010000629.1:0-3296 GCA_964246655.1 uncultured Pyrinomonadaceae bacterium | reverse complement strand
GACCGAAGCGCTGAGCGCGAAGCCGGACGACGTGGAGACGCTGCGCGCGCTGGCCGCCGTGGCGCGTGCGCGGGGCGACTTCGAGAAGGCGCTCGCGCACCTCGTCCGCGCGCGCCGCCTCGCGCCGGAGTCGCCCCGCGTGCTCTACGACTTCGGCGTGACGGCGCTTCAGATGGGGCTGCTGCTCGACGCCCTGCCCGCCTTCGAGCAGTTGCACCGCGCGCACCCGCGCGAGCCCGTGTATCTCTACGGGCTGGCGGCGGCGCGCTTCAAGAAAGGCGAGAAGGTCGAGGCGGTGCAACTGCTGAAGGAGTACGTGGCGCTCCGCCCGCATGACGCCGCCGGCTTCTACCTGCTCGGCGCCGCGCTCAACAGCCTGGAGCAGATGGCCGAAGCACGCGCCGCGCTCGAACAGAGTCTTCAGCTCAAGCCAGACGTAGACGCCGAGTATCTGCTCGGCGAGACTCTAGCCCAGGAGGGCGCGCGCGCGGCTGCCATCGAGCGGTTCCGGCGCGTCCTGCGTGCACGCCCCGACCACGCGGCGGCGCACGCGGCGCTCGGCACGGCCTACCGCGAAGAGGGTGACTTCGCGGCGGCCAGAATCGAGCTGGAGCGTGCTGTCGAGTTAGACCCCGAAGACCTTCGCGCCAGCTACCAACTCGGACTCGTCTACGCCAAACTCGGAGACAGGGAGGGGGCCAAAAAGATGTTCGCCCGCGCGGACGAACTGCGGGGGCGAGAGCGACAACGCGAGCGCGTCATCCTCAAACTGCTCGACCCGCCGCAGCAATGACCGGGGACGCGCGGGCCAACGGCCGGCGCGTCCCGCCCGACGAAAGAATCGATTGACCGGAACGAGGCGAGTTCTTAAGATGCCGATGCCGCACAGAGTCGGAAGGGCACACCTCGCGCCTGTGACCACCCCCGTGTGACGGGCGACTGTGCGGCAGGCCCGGCATCACGTCACCTCCCTTTTTCGCCCTCGGTTAAAGCTCAGTTGAAACTATATGGCTCACGAACTTCCCCCGAACGAGCGTCGCGCGCAGGTCATCTTGCAGGAGTTGTTACGGACGGGGAAGGTCTCCGTCGGCTCTTTGGCAAAGCGTTTGAAGGTCTCGACGGCCACGGTTCGTCGCGACCTGGGCGAGTTGGAGGGGCGTGGGCTGTTACGCCGCAGTCACGGCGGCGCGCTCCCCATCCAGCCGATGCTCTACGAGCCGTTCCGCCACATCTCCTACTACCACGAGCAGGAGCGCCAGCGCAGCGCCGAGAAGCGGCGCATCGGACTCGCCGCGGCCGAACTCGTCTCGGACGGTGAGACCCTCGCCATCGGGGCCGGGACGACGGCCACACAGGTGGCCCGCAGCATCTGCCTGCACAGGGGGCTCACCGTGCTGACGAACGCCATCAACGTCGCGATGGAGTTGAGCCACCGCGACGACTTGAAGGTCATCGTCACGGGCGGCTTCCTGAGCGGCGACTGGTTCGCGCTGGTCGGGCCCGCGGCGATCCAGAGCGTCGGCGAAATCTTCGTTGACAAGGTCTTCATCGGCGTGGACGGCATCCACGCCGAACACGGCCTGACGACGAACTACCCCGACCAGGCCACCATCCACCGCGCCATGATGCGCCAGGCGCGCCGGAAGATCGTCGTCGCCGACCACCGCAAACTCGGAGCCACCGGCTCCGCCCTCATCTGCCCGATAGACAGCGTGGACATCCTCATCACAGACAAGGGCGCGACCGATTCGTCGGTCGCGCCCTTCGTCGCCATGGGCATCGAGGTGCGGAAGGCTTGACCTCTATTTGAGCGCGACCGCGGGCCACCCTTCTCTATCCCAGACGAGGTCGCTGATGCGCAGCGTCGGCGTGCCGCGCCACTCCGTGTCGTAGGCGTGGTAGACGAACTTGTCGCCCCACTTCGTCCGCAGGACGGCGCAGTGGCCCGGCCCGGCCCAGCGGCCGCCGCCCTCCAACACTAACGTCCCGCCGCCCTCCATCAAGGGCTTACCACTCCTGTCAACGTACGGCCCCGTGACTCGACGCGAACGCCCGACGCGGACGTGATAAGTGCTCTTCGCCCCACGGCAGCAGAAGTCGAAGGAGACGAAGAGGTAGTAGAAGCCTCCGCGGGCAAAGATGAACGGCGCTTCGACGGCGCCCGGCTCTTCCTTCGACCGCGGGCGGCTCGCGAGCGCGTAGAGCGTCTCGTCCTGCGTCGAGAGCTTGCCCGTGCTTACGTCGAGCTTGCGGAGCTTGATGCCGCCCCAGAAGCTGCCGAAAGAGAGCCAGGGCTGTCCCGCCTCGTCCAGGACGACGTTGGGGTCGATGGCGTTCCAGTCGTCGGAGCGCGTCGAGCCAATGACCTTGCCCTGATCCTTCCAAGCATAGTTCTCGCTCGAAGGGTCGAGCGTCTGGTTCGTCGCCAGCCCGATGGCCGAGCGGTTGCTCCCGAAGGTGGAGGCCGAATAGTAGAGATGGTACCTACCGTTAAAGTACGAGATGTCCGGCGCCCACAGTCCGCGCAGACCCGGCACGTCCTCGACGGCCCACTGCGGGAGGTGGCCGAACACGTCGCCGCACAGCCTCCAGCGGACGAGGTCTTCGGAGCAGCGCACGCTGATGCCGGCCCTCGTCGAGAAGAGGTAGAAGCGCCCGGACTCCTCGATGACGGCCGGGTCGTGGACGTTGCGGACATCACCCGTCGGCCCGGCCGCCCCCGTCGCGCCCTGACCGGCGGCCACGGCGACATTCGTAAGGACGGTCAACAGTGCAAGGAGGCAGTGTTGTACGGAAACGCGCGAACTTGATTGATTAGATTTTAAAAACCTTGACTTCATGTTCATTTGTAGTATAAATGAACAAACGCAACAGGCCACAAGGAATTTGAATCGCGACTGTTCGAAGGCTGGATTACTGTCGGTCGCGGCTCATTCCTTGCCCATTCTTTAGCACAGTTTAAGTCGCACGTAAGCGGTTATCGGCGCGCTCGGAACTGCCATTCCGGGGCGTCTCGTCTCCCCCAATCGCGGACGGGCGTCATCACTTCGGGTCGGGTGAACCTTAACGCAATCGTACCGCGTGCTCAACAAGCCAACGGGAGGCGTCATGAAATTCCACAGGCTGACTTTCGCCACACTGCTGATATTCATCCTCGGGCTGGGCGCTTCCGTCCACGCCCAGAGCGACCGCGGCACGATCACCGGCCGCGTCTTAGACCCGCCCGGCGCGGGCGTCCCCGCCGCGACGGTGACGATCACCCACACCGCGACCAACACACCGGCCGAGACGAAGCC
>CAXTSK010000628.1:0-3299 GCA_964246655.1 uncultured Pyrinomonadaceae bacterium | reverse complement strand
GTCCCCGGCGCGCGCGTCTCGCTCGTCACAGATTCGACGAGCGGCGCGCTCGTCTCGCTCGACGCGGGCGCGGGCGCGGGCGTCGATCCGAACAACGAGAACGCGAACCCGTTCGCGTCCGACGGCGGCGGGCGTTGGAGCTTCCTGCTCTCGAACGCGCAGCTCGGCACGGCCGCGAGTCCCGCGCGCTACTTCCTGAACGTGACGGCGCCCGGCTACCGCTCGCGCCTCATCGAGACGACGATTGCGCCCGACGGCGCGGGGCTCTTTACGCTCGCCGTGCGTGCGCTCGACGGCCTGCCCGTCGCGCAGGCCGGCGGCTTCGAGCTAACCGAGGAGCAGGTTGACATCCCCCGACTCGCGGCCTACGCGCTCAACGTGCCGATGTTCGAGAACTCTTCGCTGGAGATTACGAAGAGCGCCGACCGGCCTTCGGTCGAGGTCGGCGACACGGTGACTTATAGAGTTGAGCCGCACAACGCGACGCCCGTCGCGCTCGACAACGCCGAGGTGCGCGACCAACTCCCGACATCGTTCCACTACGCCGAAGGCACGGCGCTGCTTGAGAACCCGCCCGCGCCCGCACGCAACGTCGAGCCCGAACGGGCAGCGGACAACACACTCGTCTTCCGGCTCGGCCGCGTCGATGCGGGCGCGCGCGTGACGCTCGTCTACCGCGTGCGCGTCGGCGCGAACGCCGTCGAGGGCGAGCAGTTCAACACGGCTTCCGCGGCGGGGACGCTCTCGAACGGAGAGCGTGTGTCCACCCCCCAGGCACGCGCGAGTGTGCGCGTCCGCCGCGGGCTCTTCTCCTCGCAGCAGGTCATCCTCGGCCGCGTCTATTCGGACGCGAACTTCAACGGCCAGTTCGACAAGGACGAGCGCGGCGTGCCCGGCGTGCGCCTCTACCTCAACAACGGCCAGTCGGTCATCACCGACTCCGAAGGGCTCTACAACTTCCCCGTCGTCAACGAGGGCGCGCAGGTGCTCTCGCTCGACCCCGTCACGCTGCCGCCCGGCTACACGCTGGCCGAGACCGGACGCCGCGACGAGCGCAGTTGGACGCGACTGCTCCGCACCCCGCTCGGCGGTGGCGCGCTGCTCCGCCAGAACTACGGACTGCGCGCGTCCGACTCCGCCTCGGCGTCCTCAGCGTCCTCCCCGAACTCTGCGTTAAAAAATAGTCTGACTGCGAACGCCTCTAACTCGAACTCGAAGACGCCGCTCTCCGGCTCCCTCTTCAACTCGGCGGAAGCGAAGCCGGCCGAGACGCGCGCGGCGGGCACTTACGAGATGAAGACCGAGGAGACTCTTGAGCCGGTCGCGCCCGGCGAGGTGCTCGTGCTCTCGCCGAAGCCGGACGAGGCCGTGGCCGGTGCCGCGCTTGAGATTGAAGCCCGGACGAACGGCGCCTGGAAGGTCTCGGTCGAGGTCGCGGGGCAGCGCGTGCCCGACTCGAAGATCGGCGAGACGCGCCTCGACCGCAAGAACGACCTCGCCACTTTCACCTTCGTCGGCCTCGGCGTACAGCCCGGCCCGAACCGCATCCGCGTCACGGCCGTCGGCCCCGAAGGGCAGACGGGCAAGACCGTCGAGCTGACGGCCTATGGCCGCGGCCCCGCGAAGCGTCTTGAGATCGTGCCCGAGAAGGTCGAGCTTTCGGCCGGCGGCCGCGACTCGACCGTCGTGCGCGTGCACGCCTTCGACCAGTGGGGCCACCCGGCGGCCGACGGCTCGGTCGCGCTCGCGGTCTCTTCGGGCCGCCTGATGCGCGTTGACGAAATTAATGCTGACGGAAGTCGCAACCGCAACGCGGTGGAGAAGGCCGCCGAGGCGGCGCTCAAACAGAACGAAGGGAACACGCGCGTCGGTTCGTTGAACCAGCCGGAGCCCGACGTTCAGTCTCAAGATGTCGAGTCGTTGAGCGAGCAGATCGTCCCGCTCGTCGGCGGCGAGGGCCGCGCCATGCTCGTCGCGGACAACGCGCCCGGCACGGCCGAGATACGCGCGACGACCGGCGCCGTGCAGGCCGAGCGCGAGATACGCGTCACGCCCGAGGTTCGCCCCTCGATCCTCGTCGGCTTAGGCGAGATGACCTTCGGCGCGGCCGCGCCCGAGCTGTCCGGCGCCGAGTCCGACGCCACCGTGCGCAGCCGCCTCGCCTTCTTCTACCGCGGGCAGTTCCTCAGCGCGAAGAACCTCCTGACGCTCGCCTACGACAGCAACCGTCCCATCAACCGCACGGGTGGCAGAGACCGCCTCTTCCAGTTCGACCCGCTCGACCGCGCCTACCCGCTCTTCGGCGACTCCTCGACGCGCTTCGAGGACGCGCAGACCAACTCGAAGCTCTACGCGCGGCTCGACCGCGGCCGCTCCTACTTCCTCTTCGGCGACTTCGAGCCCGAGAACCGCGACTCGGGGCTCGCCTCCTACTCGCGCAAGCTGACGGGCGTCAAGGTTCACCTTGAGAACTCGAAGGGCGACTACATCTCCCTGACCGGCGCGCGCCCCGACACGGCGTTCGCGCGCGACGTGTTCCCCGGCGGCGCGCTCGGCTTCGCACGTTTGTCGCACGCGGAGATTCTGCCCGGCTCCGAGGCTCTGATCATCGAAGTGCGCGACCGCCGCAACCCGGAGACGATCCTCTCGCGCGAGTCGCTCATCCGCTCGGTCGATTACAACCTCGACGCGGCGACGGGCGAGGTCTTCTTCCTCCGGCCCATCTCGACGTTCGACTTCTCCTTCAACCTCGTGCAGGTCGTCGCCACCTACGAGTACGCGTCGCAGGGGATGTCGCAGGCCGTCTACACCGGGCGCGCCTACAAGAACTTCGAAGGCATCGGCCTGAAGCTCGGGCTCTCGCTGGTTGACCAGCGGCAGGGCGACTTCGGCTCGTTCGTGCTCGGCGGTTTGGACGTTGAGAAGACGCTTCCGCACAACGGTCGCCTGCGCGCCGAGTGGGCGACTTCGCGCGGACGCTCCGTCACGGGCGGCAACGTCTTCTTCGGCTTCATCTCGGCCGTGGCGTTCGCGACCATCCTCGCGGTCGTCGCCGGTCTGACGCTGTCGGGCGCGTCGGCGGTCTCGCACGACCTGTACGCGACGACCTTGAACCACGGCAACGTCGACAGCCCGTCGGAGCTGCGCGTGTCGCGGATCACGACGCCCGCGCTCGGGATCATCGCGGTGCTTCTCTATTCGCAAGGGCGGCTGACCGGCGGCTTCCACGTGCCGCTCTGGGTCGTGCTGAGCTGCCAGGCGGCGATGGCGCTCGGCACGATGCTCGGCGGCTGGCGGAT
>CAXTSK010000627.1:0-3320 GCA_964246655.1 uncultured Pyrinomonadaceae bacterium | reverse complement strand
GCCCGATTGGCGCCCACCTTCGCCGCCATGCCGGGGCGCTACCCCAGGTGGGCGGCGGGCGAGATGTACGCCGGCCGCACGCTGGTCTACGAGGACTGCCGCAGGGACTTGGAGTTCGAGTTCGGCCCCGAGTTGATCGAGTCACTGAAGTCGCCGCTCGCGCTGCTGCTGACGAGCGCCCGCTGGTTCACGGCCGAGGTGGCGAAGCTCTACCGCGAGACCTTCAAGGAGGTCTACGACGACATGGTGCGCCTGACGGGCTCGCCGGTCGTGGACGGCGTGAGCTTCTGGACGCGCATCGAGCCCCTGTTGATGAACGGCAAGGCCCGCACGCGTGGCGAGCCGCGCCCGTTCGAGGCGTTGCTGCCCGTCTTCCAGGAGCGTTGGGCGCGCGTGCTGCGGTTCGCCGAGGGCGAGCGCCGCGTCAACTACACCTCCGAGGAGTTGCGCCCGCTCGTAAACGAATCCTTCGACACGCCCGCGCCGGGCTGGATGTCCGCCTGCTATCACAGCCCGGACGTGATGGTCGTGGCCTCCGGCGTCGAGGCCATGCGGCGCGGCGATTACCAGCTCGTGATGGGCGAACTCCACCTCGGCGCCAATACGCTGAGCACCTCCTGCTTCCTCTCGCAGCACCCGCACCCGGAGGAGTTGTTCGAGGCGCTCGAAATAGACCTGCCGGCCCCGCGCCTGCTGCCCGCCGTGCCCAAGACGTGGCCCAACACCACCTCGCGCACGCACAACGCCCTCATCTCGCCCACCGACTTCTATCTCGACTTCGCGGGCGAGACCTGCTTCCGGCCCGAGACGCTGGTGCTGCCCATCGCCTCGACCGTCATCGAGGAGATAGACGGCGAGTTGATGTTCTGCACGCGCGACGGCATCTTCCAGTTCGGGATTATCGAAGCCTGCGCGCAGGCCTTCGCCGGGATGGTGCTCCAGCGCTTTCAGATGTTGCCGCGCACCGACCACAAGCCGCGCATCACCATTGACAAGGTCGTCGTCTGCCGCGAGTCGTGGTGCTTCCCCGCCGACCAGATCGCCTTCGCCTTCGAGAAGGAGGAGGCCCAACGGTTCGTCGCCGCGCGACGCTGGGCGCGCGAGCACGACATGCCGCGCTTCGTCTTCGTCAAAGCGCCCAACGAGGTCAAGCCCTGCTACGTGGACTTAGACAGCCCGATCTACGTGGACATCATCGCCAAGGTCATCCGCCGCAACCTCGCCAACAAGCCGGACGACGCCGTCATCTCCTTCACGGAGATGCTGCCGCGCACCGACCAGACGTGGGTTCCCGACGCCGACGGTCAACACTACACGAGCGAGTTGCGAATCGTGGCCGTTGACCAGAGGGGCGAGGGTTTCGTCAGCGGTAATTACGAACTCGGCTAACACGCCGCCTCAGCCCACGCACCTGCCCGAGCGCCCCGCCGAACCAAGTGATTCGGCGGGGCGCTCGCCTTTTGGGCCGCGTCAAAAGGCTTGGGTCGGCGTTAATCGTTAACGATTCGATGTTTAAAAGGCTTTTATTGACAAATCTGTGAAGAAGTCGAGAACATTGGGCAACTGGAACAGCCTCCCAGACTTCAAAAGCACGCACGACGAGAGCGTGGGGTGAGCCCGAAGGTTCACGACCATACTCCCCCTCCGGAAAGCGTCAGCCCAGACCTTCCGGGGAGCTGCAAAAGTCTAAGCCCAGTCGCCAAATAATTCACCCCCCCGGTAACTCAAGCTGTTCGGTTGACCTCACCGAACACTCCGATGAGGCATTAATAGTGATTGTGCAAAAGAATCAGAGAGCTGCCCGAACGTCTGCCCAAGCCCCCAGAGGAACCGTGCAAATCATGCGCGGGATTTTAGCGCCCGAGGCCCTTCAAGAGTTGACCGACTGGCTCGGCGAAGTCGGGCTCGACTTCACCTTTTTTGAAGGCCCCGGCCAGGTTAAGGCCGCCATCTCCGATCCCAACACTAAACTCCTCTTCGTAGGCATAGACGACGACGAACTGCCGTCGCTGACCGAGACCCTTCGCGCAGGGATGCCCGCAGGCTCTCACATCCCCGTCTTAGTCCTCTTGAAACAGTGCCCCGCGACCGCCACCGACAAACTGTTAGTGCCGGAGATTGACGACTTCATCCTCGGGCCCGTCAACCTGCCTTACCTGCGCCTGCGCATCACGAAGCTTTTGCAGCGGACGTGGGCCGGCCGCGGCGAGTTGAGCCAGACCGAACAGAACCTGATGAAGCACTTCGGGATGCGGCACTTCATCGGCACTTCCGCCGCGTTCCTCTCGGCCGTGGAGAAGATACCGCGCGTGGCCGACTGCGACGCGACGGCGCTGGTCATCGGCGAGACGGGAACGGGCAAAGAGCTTTGCGCCCGCGCCATACACTACCTCAGTGCGCGCAGCAGCAAGCCGTTCATCCCCGTCAACTGCGGCTCGATACCGGCCGACCTGTTCGAGAACGAGATGTTCGGGCACGAGCCGGGCGCGTTCACCGACGCGCGCCGCACGAGGCGCGGCATGATTGCAGAGGCGGAGGGCGGCACGCTCTTTCTCGACGAAGTTGATTCGCTCCCGCTGTCGGCTCAGGTCAAGCTGCTGCGCTTCCTACAGGATCGGCAGTATAGGCCGCTCGGGGCCACCAGCTACCGCCAGGCGAACGTGAGGCTCATCGCCGCCAGCAACAAGAACCTGCTCGCGAAGGTGCAGGAGGGCCTCTTCCGCGAAGACCTGTACTACCGCCTCAACGTGGTCTCCCTCTGGCTGCCGTCCTTGCAGGAGCGCAAGGAGGACATCATGCTGCTGGCTACGCACTTCCTGAAGAAGGCGACCATCGAGTACAAGCGCCCGGCCAACAGGTTCTCGCACGACGCGATACTGAAGCTGAACTCTTACTCCTGGCCCGGCAACGTGCGTGAGCTTGAGAACGTGGTCTACCAGGCGGTCGTGCTCTCGACCGAGCCGGTGCTGCGCGCGCAACAACTGCACCTGTCTTCCGACAAGCCGGTGGCCGCACGCCCCCCCGCGCGCGAGTCGCTCAAGCGGGCCAAGGCGCGCGTCGTCGAGTCGTTCGAGCGCGATTACCTGCTCAACGCGCTGCTGGAGTGCAACGGCAACATCAGCGAGGCCGCGCGCCGCGCTCAGAAGGATCGCCGCTCTTTCTTCACGCTGCTCAAGAAGTACAACCTGACCACGCCCTACGGCGCGGGGCAGGAACTCGCCGCCCAGATCCACTGACCAAACCGTCGGCCGGGCGCGACGCCAAGGAAGTGCGACCCAGAGAAGGCCGGGGGGGGGGGGGGGGGGGGCGGGGGGGGGGGC
>CAXTSK010000626.1:795-3323 GCA_964246655.1 uncultured Pyrinomonadaceae bacterium | reverse complement strand
GTTCGTTTATGACGGCGGCGTCATCCGCGCCCGCGTCGCGGCGTTGCGCGCGGCCATCGTCGGGGGCGGCGTGGCGGGGCTCGCGGCGGCGTGGAGGTTCCTGCGCGCAGGCTTCGAGGACTTCGTGCTGCTCGAACTCGAAGCCGCGCCGGGCGGGACGGCGCGCTCGGGCAGTGAGCACGGCGTGGTGCCTTACCCTTGGGGCGCGCACTACCTGCCGGCGCCGCAGAAGGAGAACCGCGCGCTCGTCGCTTTGTTGGATGAACTGGGCGTGCTCGAAGGCGAGGACGCGGAAGGCGAGCCGGTCGTCGGCGAACAGTTCCTCTGCCGCGACCCCGAAGAGCGCGTTTTCTACCGCGGGCGCTGGTACGAGGGGCTCTACCTGCACGCGGGGGCGACCGAGGAGGACGCACGGCAGCTACAACTCTTCAATGCGGAGGTTGACCGTTGGGCCGCGTGGCGCGACGCGAAGGGGCGGCGGGCGTTCGCCATCCCGGTGTCTAAGTGTTCGGACGACGCGGAGGTTTCGGCGCTCGACCGCGTCTCGATGGGCGAGTGGATGCGCGGGCGCGCGTTTACTTCGGAGCGTCTGCGCTGGCTGGTCGATTACGGGTGCCGCGACGACTACGGGCTGTCAATCGAGCAGGCGAGCGCGTGGGCCGGGCTCTTCTACTTCGCCTCGCGCATGAAGGGGCCGGGCGCGGAGTCGCAGCCGCTCATCACTTGGCCCGAAGGGAACGGCCGCCTCGTGCGCCACCTTTACGAGAAGGCGCGCGCGCACGTCCGCCTCGGCCTCGCGGTCGCGGACGTGCGGACGTTTGTTGATGAAAGTCGTCGGGACGGAAGTCGCGGCGTCGAGGTCGTCGCGGTCGGGCGCGACGGGCGCGGCGCCGTCGGGTTTCGTGCGGAGCGCGTCGTATTCGCGGCCCCGCAGTTCTTAACGAAGTACCTCTTGAAGTCTTACCGCGAGGGCGCGTGCCCGCCGCACGTCGCGGAGTTCGAGTACGGCGCGTGGATGGTCGCGAACCTCTTCCTCTCCGAACGCCCGCGCGCGGGGCTCGGCTTCCCGGCGGCCTGGGACAACGTGCTCTACGAGAGCCCTTCGCTCGGCTACGTCACGGCCACGCACCAGCGCGGACTTGAGCGCGGCCCGACGGTCTTCACCTACTACTACCCGCTCATCGACGAGAACCCGCGCGCCGCACGCGCGCGCCTCCTCTCCGCGGGCCGCGACGAGTGGGCCGAAGTCGCGCTCTCAGATTTACAACGCGCCCACCGCGACATACGCGCCCTCACACGCCGCCTCGACGTGATGCGCTGGGGCCACGCCATGATCCGCCCCCGCGTCGGCTTCCAATGGGGCGGCGCGCGAGTTAAAGCTCAACAGCCCTTCGGCCCCGTCCACTTCGCACACACAGACCTCTCCGGCGTCCCCCTCTTCGAAGAAGCCTTCGACCACGGCCTCCGCGCCGCCGAAGAAGTCCTCGCCGCCCACGGCGTGAGGTTGGAGAGTATGCGTTGAAGGTGTTCAGGGAGTGCGTTCGGCGACGAGTTCGTAGAGCGCGTTCTTGAAGAAGAGGCGTTTGAGGCGGTCGCCTGCGTGGCGCGGGGGGCGCAGGCGCGCGGCGCGTTTGGCGTCGGCGACGTTGCCGTCTTCACTTATGACGCGGAGCGGGAGGCCGTCGAAGAGCGAGCGCGCGCCGTCGAGCGTGAGGTGGACGGTGTGGTCTGCGAAGGGGCCGATCTCGAAGCGCAGTCCCGCGGCGTTCCAGGCGGAGTGGGCGCGCGCGGCGGCCGAGTAGACGGCGTGGTGGAAGTTGACCGTGAAGTAGAGGAGCCCGCCGGGGGCGAGCACGCGCACAAGCTCACGCGCGATGCGCGCGGGGTCTTCGGCGTGATCGACGACGTTGTCGCAGAGCACCACGTCGAAGGATTCGTCGGTGAAGGGGAGGCGCTCGCCCGCGGCGGCGATTGTGCGCGCGCGGTCTTGCCACGCGGGGAAGAGCGCCGCGTAGTCGCAGGCCAGAGGGTCTACGCCCACGCCGCGCGTCGTGCCGAAGAAGAAGACGAGCCCGTGCGCGCCGCTCCCGACTTCGAGCACGCGCGCGTCTTCGGGGATAGCGCGCACGCGCTCCAACTTCTCGCGCACGCGCGCCGAGCGCTGCCGCATCGCCTCGACGTAATCCTGTTCGTGCCCGCGCGCCTTCGCGGCCTTCGCGCGCTGGTAGTCCAACTGCCTTTCGAGCGCGCGCCGCGCCCGCCTCTGTTTCGCCGTCTCGGCGTGTCCGTTCTGTTCGGTCATCGTTCGATAAGATAAGAGCCCAAAAAATTTCTTCCGGGCGGGGCGGGCACAGTATAAACTCAGCCGCGCCGCGCGCGTATGTCCGCCGAACCCTTAAACAGCGTCGAAGCAATCACGGCCGCCGATTCGTTGCCGGCCGCGAGACGAGATTCGTGGTGGCTCTTCTCGCCGCGCGTGGACGTGTGCGTGTTCGGCGGGAGCGCGCTGGTGTCTCTGCTGCTGCTGT
>CAXTSK010000626.1:0-785 GCA_964246655.1 uncultured Pyrinomonadaceae bacterium | reverse complement strand
CGTGGGTGCCGGCGGTGCTTTTGGTGGACGTGGCGCACGTGTACGCGACGGCGTTCCGCGTCTACTTCGACAGGGAAGAGTTGAAGCGGCGGCTGTCGCTCTACGTGCTCGCGCCGTCGATTGCGCTGGCGCTGTCGGTGGCGCTCTACTCGGAGTCGGAGGCGCTCTTCTGGCGGGCGCTCGCGTACCTCGCGGTCTTCCACTTCGTCAGGCAGCAGTACGGCTGGGTGGCGCTCTACCGCGGGCGGGCGGGCGAGCGCGGGCGCGCCGGGTGGTGTGTGGACGCGGCGGCCGTCTACATGGCGACGCTCTACCCGCTCGCGTACTGGCACGCGCACCTGCCGCGCCGCTTCTGGTGGTTTTTGCCGGGCGACTTCGCGGGCGTGCCGGGGTGGGTCGAGTCGTTCGCGTTCGTGGTTTACTGTCTCGCGCTCGGGGCGTACGCGCTCCGCTCGGCGCACGCGTGGCTGGTCGAGGGGCGCGGCCACCCGGGGTAGGATTTGGTTGTTGTGACAACGGCCGTCTGCTGGTACGCGGGCATAGTCGCTTACGACTCGGACTACGCCTTCACGGTGACGAACGTCGTCATCCACGGCGTGCCTTACGCGGCGCTCGTCTGGTGGTACGCGCGCGCGCGCTCCGCTCAAACAGGTAAGGTTTACCGGACTCTCGCGCGCTGGCCCGTCTTCCTCGCGACGCTGTGGGTGATGGCCTACGCCGAAGAGCTTCTTTGGGACAGAGGCATCTGGCACGAGCGCGCGTGGCTCTTCGGGGCGGGGTGGGAT
>CAXTSK010000625.1:0-3343 GCA_964246655.1 uncultured Pyrinomonadaceae bacterium | reverse complement strand
CGTCGCGGGGGCTTTGGCGGGCCGGGCGGGGGCGGCAACAACCAGATGTTCGACAGCCTGCCTATGGTCACTCTGGCCGAGTTGAAGAAGGGCGACGCGGTCGTCATCACCGTCACGCCGGGCGCCGACGCCTCGCACGCCACGGTCGTCTCGTTAGTCACGGGCACGCCCGAGACGATCCGCGCCATGCAACAGTTCGGGCGCGGCGGCGACGGCCCGCGCGGCCCGAACAGCCCGGGCCTCCCCGGCGATGTCATCGGCAACGGCCAGGGCCCCACGCGCGAGCCGCCTCGCTAAACGATGAACTAGGAACGATGAATGCTGAACGACGGACTGAAGCCCTTTGCCTTTCAGTTCATCGTTCAGCGTTCCGAGTTCATACTTAACAAACAAGGCACGGGTGGAGGGATGAGACAGTTGAGGGGGAAGGTTTGGCAGGTCGCGGCGGTGTGTGCGGCGATTCTGTTCGTTAGTTTGTGTGCGGCGGCGCAGCAGTCTCTCGGGACTCTGCGCGGGAACGTGAAGGACGAGCTGGGCGGCGTCATCATCGGGGCGACCGTGATCGCGGCCGACGCCGCGGGCGTCGAGAAGACGGCGGAGACGGACGAGCAGGGCAACTACTCCTTCGCGGGGCTGCCGCCCGGGCGCTACACGGTGCGCATCAACCAGGCGGGCTTCGCGTCCTACGAGAATCTCGGGGTCGAGGTGCAGGCGGGTCGCACGGCCCCGCTCGACATCGTCTTGACCGTCGCCATCGAGCAGGAGGAGGTGACGGTCACGGCCGAGGCGCCCGTCGGCACGGAGGCCGAATCGCAGGCCGGCGCGGTGGTGCTGCGCGGCGACGATTTGGACGCTTTGCCCGACGACCCGGACGATTTGTCGGAAGCCTTGCAGGCGCTCGCAGGGCCGGGCGCGGGCTCTTCGGAAGAGGGCGCGCAGATTTACGTAGACGGCTTCACGGGCGGGCGCCTGCCGCCGAAGGAGTCGATTCGCGAGATACGCATCAACCGCAACCCCTTCTCGGCCGAGTACGACCGTCTGGGCTACGGCCGCGTCGAGATTTTCACGAAGCCCGGCACGGACAAATACCGCGGGCAGGCGTTCTTCGCCTTCAACGACGAGAGCCTGAACGCGCGCTCGCCCTTCGCCGCGACGCGCGCGCCCTACCAGTCGCGTCGTTACGGCGGCAACATCTCGGGGCCGCTGTCGTCGAAGCGCGCCTCCTTCTTCCTCGACTTCGAGCGGCGCGAGACGGACGACAACGACGACGTGCGCGCGGTCGTCCTCACCCCCTTGACCTTCGTCCCCTTCAACTTCAACCAGACGATCCTGACGCCCGACCGCCGCACGACCTTCAGCCCGCGGCTCGACTATCAAATCAACCCGACGAACACGCTCGTCGCGCGCTACACCTTCGAGCAGGGCACGAGCCTGAACTCGGGCGTCGGCGACTTCAACCTCCCGACGCGCGCCTTCGACACCGAGAACACGCAGCACACCTTGCAACTGACCGAGACGGCCGTCATCAACCAGAAGGTCATCAACGAGACGCGCTTCCAGTTCGAGAGCGACCGCAGGCGGCAGACGGGCGGCACGAACGCGCCCGTCATCCGCGTGCTCGAATCCTTCACCGGCGGCGGCGCGCAGAGCGCGCTCTCTTCGAACGACCAGAAACGTTTCGAGCTTCAGAACTACACGTCGTGGACGGTCGGCGGCCACTCGCTCAAGGCGGGCGCACGCCTGCGCGCCGACCGCGTGACCGACGTGTCGCAGCAGAACTTCGCCGGCACGTTCACCTTCTCGGGCGGCAGCGCGCCGCAGCTCGACGCCAACAACAGCATCGTCATTCAAACCGACCCCACGACCGGCCAGCCGATACTCGACCCGACGACGGGCAGGCCGCTCCCCGTGCTCATCCAGATCACGAGCCTGGAGCGCTACCGCCGCACGCTCTTCCTCCAGGGGCAGCTATGCACCAACGTGGGCGACGTAGTGCCGCACTCCTGCACCGGCGACGACATACGCGTGCGCGGCGGCGGGCCGACGCAGTTCTCCATCTCGGGCGGCGACCCGGAGGCTTCGACCACCTACTGGGACTTCAGCCCGTTCATACAGGACGACTGGCGCGTCCGGCCGAACCTGACGCTGTCGGCGGGCCTGCGCTACGAGCGGCAGAACCTTATCAACGGCGACCTCGACTTTGCGCCGCGCGTCGCCTTCGCGTGGTCGCCCGTGGCCGACCCGCGCAAGCAGCGGACGGTCATCCGCGGCGGCGTCGGCGTCTTCTACCAGCGCGTGAACGAGAGCCTCTACTTGCAGGCCGCGCGCTTCAACGGGACGAACCAGCAGCAGTTCGTCGTCACGAACACCGCGTCGCCGTTCCTTAACAAATCGACCTTTAACATCAACCTCGTGGACGGCGTGCCGACGCCCACGGTCATAGACGTGCCGACGCCCGCGGAACTTACGTCGTTCCAGGTGCGGCAGACCATCCGGCAGCTCGCGCCCGACATCCGCGCGCCCTACACGATGCAGACGGCCTTCAGCGTCGAGCAGCAGTTGCCCTACCGCGTCACGCTCTCGGTGAGCTACATCGGCGCGCGGACGCTCCACGTCCTGCGCTCGCGCAACGTCAACGCGCCGCTCCTCGACGCGACAGGCAGGCTCCCGCTCGACGCCGCGGGCGTCCCCATCATCGTGCGTCCGCAGTCCGGGCTCGGCAACGTCTTCCAGTATGAGTCGAGCGGCGTCTTCAACCAGCACCAGCTCGTCGTCAACGTCAACAACCGCTTCAGCCGCAAGTTCACGCTCTTCGGCAACTACGCCCTGAACTTCGCGAAGAGCGACACGGACTACGCGGCGAACTTCCCCGTCAACCAGTACGACCTGTCGGGCGAGTACAGCGACTCCGCGTGCACGTCGTGCTCGCGCCACCGCCTCTTCATCGGCGGCTCCGTCAACGCGCTGCCCTGGGGCTTGAGGCTGAACCCGACGCTCGTCGCCAACTCAAGCCGACCCTTCAACATCACCATCGGGCGCGACCTGAACGGCGACACTCTGTTTACCGAGCGGCCGGCCTTCGCCACAGACCTCTCGCGCGCGAGCGTGCGGCGGACGGCCTTCGGCGACTTCGACCTCGACCCACAGCCGGGCCAAATCATCATCCCGCGCAACTACGGGCGCGGCCCCGGCTTCTTCTCCGTCAACATGCGCATGAGTAAGACCGTCGGCTTCGGCGAGGTCGCCGCGGCGAACGCAGGCGCGGGCGGAGGAGGCAGAGGCGGCGGAGGGCGTGGTGGCGGTGGACGTGTCCGCCCCACGACTGCCAGCACTGCTCGGCGAG
>CAXTSK010000624.1:0-3346 GCA_964246655.1 uncultured Pyrinomonadaceae bacterium | reverse complement strand
ATCTACCACCTCGACAACATCACGGGCACCGTCGCGCCGGGGGTCGAGTCGGGCGAGGCGGGCCGCGCCGCGGCCGAGTACATCGAAGCTGCGGTCGAACTCTGCGGCGCGGGCGTCGTGGAGGCCATCGCCACCGCGCCGATCAATAAGCGCGCGCTCTTCCTCGGCGGCTACAGCTTCCCCGGACACACGGAGTTTCTCGCGCGCTTGACGGGGAGTCCCGAGTCGGCGATGGCCTTCGTCGCGTCGAACCTGCGCATCGTCCTCATCTCCACGCACGTGCCTCTGGCCGAGGCCATCCGCCTCGTCGAGAAGGAGCGCATCGCGCGCGTCACGCGCCTCGCCGATAGAGAGTTGAAGCGGTGGGGCATCGTGCGTCCGCGCATCGCGGTGGCGGCTTTGAACCCGCACGGCGCGGAGGGCGGTCTGTTCGGCGTCGAGGAGGCGGCCGAGATTCAGCCCGCGGTCGAGGCGTGCCGCGAGGAGGGCCTGGAGGTTTCGGGGCCGTACTCGGCCGACACGGTCTTCCTGCGCGCCTCGCGCGGCGAGTTCGACGCCGTGATTTCGTGTTACCATGATCAGGCGATGATCCCCGTGAAGTGCCTCTCGTTCGGCGAGGCGGTCAACGTCACGCTGGGTCTGCCGTTCATCCGCACCTCCGTCGATCACGGCACGGCCTTCGACATCGCGGGCCGCGGCATCGCGGAGCATTCGAGCATGGTCGCCGCCATCACCCTCGCCGCGCGTCTCGCGCGCGCCGACGAGAGCGGCAGGGCAGTTGAAGTAACTTGATTGCGGAATGCGGATTGCGGCTTAAGGACTGATGGGAGACACGCTGCCTTTCATCAATCCGCAATCCGCAATCCGCATTCCGCAATCGAAGAACCGGAGGTTCTTAGTGTCCGAGCAGAGCGAAGCCTCACGCCGCATCCTCGTGGCGGACGACGACCCGGCGATTTTGCGGCTGGTGACGGCCATCGTCGAGAAGGAGGGGTACGAGGTCGTGCCGGCGCGCGACGGGCGCGAGGCGTACAAGCTCCTCCAGGCGAGCGGCGACTTCCTGGCGTGCGTCTTCGACGTGGTGATGCCGCACATCCAGGGGCCGGAACTCGTCCGCTACATGAAGACCGAGAAGAAGCTGATGAAGATTCCGGTGATGATGATGACGGCCGAGCAGAACCCGAAGCTCTCCTCCGACAGCTTCGCCGCGGGCGCCGTCGTCTTCCTCCCGAAGCCCTTCACAACCTCGCAGCTCCAGGTCATGCTCCGCATGCTCATCAGCAAGTCGCGCGGCGAGCAGGGTTAAAGCCCGGCCGGACATCCAAAGGGAAGGACGAGGAGAATTTTATGAACGGACCGAATCCTTCGCACACGCGCGCCGCATGCTTCGGCGCCGCGGCTCTCTTCATCGCGGCGGCCTTCTGCGCGGCCTCGGCCGTCGCGCAGTCAGGGCGCAAGGCGCAGAAGCCTCTGGGGCTGCCGACCGAGGCGGCGAAGCCCGCCGACCCCGCCGACAAGTCGGCCGAGACTAAGAAGCAGGACGCGCTCGTCACCTTCGTCGTCTTCAAGGACGACACGCTCTCGATAGGCATCGAATCGATGGCGCAGGACGGCGTGGCCGCGGCCTTCGTCGAGAGGCTGCGGCAGGCGGGCCGCGACGTGGAGGTCAAGGACGGCGGCAAGGGCCGTCGGCAGGAGGCGCGCGCGCAAGCCAAGAAGGAGGAGACGGCCTACGTCGTCTTCTTCCAGATGGAGGAGAGCGGCGGCATGGGGGGCGCGGGCTCCGACACGCGCGGGCTCGCGCTCAGGACTTACGTCTACACGCCGAAGACGGGCGACCTCAAATACTCCGACACGATGTACCAGCGACCGTACTACGACTCGACGCGCATCGGCGGCGTGAGCGTGCCCGTCCCCACGCGCCGCGTCGAGCGCTACCCCTCGCAGTACCAGCTCGAACAGGGCGCGCGCGACGCCGCCGACCGCCTGCTCTCGCGCTTCCAGATCACCCCGCCGCCGCAACGAAGAGTAAAGGCAAAAGGCCAGCGGCAAAAGGCATAAGTGAGGATGAGAACCACGGCGGTTCTCATCCTCTTTCGCTGATGAAGATGAGAGGCGGCGTGTCTCTCATCTTCGTTTTTGCTCTGTGTCTTTTGGCCGCCGACGCCTCGGCGCAGAAGAAGCCGGAGCCCGCTTTGAAAGAGAGCGACGCGCGGCGTGCGGTCGCGGCGACGCCGGGGTTCGCGCTGCGGACGGGCGCGGTCAAAGTCAGAGAGATTAGCCCGGCGGGCTCGACGCCGGTCACGGTCTCGGCCGCCGTGACGGTCGCCTTCCGTCTCGTGCGCGTCGAGGACGAGCGCGTGCCGCAGACGGGCGGCGTCTTCAAGGTCAAGCGCTGGCGCGCCACAGAGTTCCGCACGGGCGATCGCTCGTGGGAAGAGTTTGACCTCATCTCGGAAGCCTTCGGCGGCGAACGAGTCGAAATGGCGCGCCGCGCGCTCGAAGAACTCGCCACCGAGTTCGAGACGCAGCAGGCCGCGGCCGCGCAAGCCGAGCCGGTCGTCGTGCCGTCCATCTCGGCCGCAGAAGAAGGTAAAGATAAAGGTAAGGACAAGAAGAAGGACGAGGCGAAGCAGAAAACTCCCGAGCCTCTGACGCGCGGGCCGCTCACCATCAAGCAACTCTCCTTAATGGGATCGTCGGCCGTGGCCGAGGTCGCGGTCGCCTGCGTCTTTACCTTGTCGAAGGACGCGCGCGGCAAGTGGCGCGTGGCGGGCTTCGAAGTAGGCGGCGAGGCGGTCGGCGACCTCGAAGCGCTCTGGCGCACAGCCGACGCGCGCAAGGCCGCGCGCGCGCGCGAAGACCTCGCGGAGATGAGGGAGGCGCTCGAAGCCTTCCGAAGCGAGCGCGGCTTCTACGTCGTCGGCGAAGACGCGGTCGTCCTCCTCGATCACCTCAGCCCGCGCTACGCCAAACGCATCATCCGCCTCGACCCCTGGCACAACCCCTACCGCTACGCGGGCACCGCCTCCGCCTACACCCTCGCCTCCGACGGCCCCGACCGCAAACGCGACACCGCCGACGACGTGACCCTGAGCCGCTAAGGAAACGCTGAACGCTGAACTGAAGACAAGCTGCCTTCAGTTCAGCGTTCAGCGTTCATAGTTCCTACTTACTTTAAGCCTTGACGACGATGAGGTGGCTTTGGGAGAGCTTCATCTCGCGGAACTTCGAGGGGCGTGGAGGGGGGATGCCGAACTGCGGGTGCGTGATGTCGGGCATGGCGAGTTCGTCCACGAGTTCTTTGACGAAGCCGACCATGCCGTAGTCGTGCGTGGCGTAGAGG
>CAXTSK010000623.1:0-3356 GCA_964246655.1 uncultured Pyrinomonadaceae bacterium | reverse complement strand
GAGCCGCAGGTCAACGTCGAGGTCGCCCGCGCTGAAGAGCATCTGCCGCGCGGGCGCGGCCTGACCCGAGCGCACGCCGAAGGCCGGCTGGAGGCTGCTGCTGTCGAAGCTGAGCGCGGCGACGAGGCGGCGCAGGAGCCCCGGCTGCTCGTCTTGCGCGCGACGCGCGCGGAACATGCGGACGACCGAGGCGACCAGCTCGGCCGGCGCGTCCTCGGCCGTGTCGGCGCGCATGAGCGCCGCGAGGTGTGCGAGTTGCGCGGCCGGGGGGGCACAGGTGGTGCAGTCCGCGCGGGGGGGGCGCGGCCTGCGCTGAACAGTTCGTGCAGTCCGCGAGGTGCGTGCGCGCTTCAGCCGCCTCTTCGGGCGAGAGGCGGCCTTCGGCCAAATCGGCCAGCCGCGCGAAGGGTATGTGTCGTGGGGTCAGTCTCATTTTACGCTCCGACAGAGCGCCTGAAGCGCCCGCTCGACCGAACAGTGCGCGGGCGACCGGGAAAAATACGTGGTGAATGGTAAATAGTGAATGATGAATGGAAGGTGTGTCTCTTCCGCATTTACTATTTACCATTCACGAAAACCCTTTCTTCTTCAGCGCGTCGAGCAGCTTCTTGAGGCAGCGGGCGCGGGTCGGGCCGATGCTGCCTTCGGAGGTGCCGAGCGCGGCGGCGATCTCGGAGTAGGGCGGGGCTTCGGCGGCGTAGAAGAGCATCTGGAGGAGCGTGCGGCAGCGGTCGCCCAACTCCGCGAGCGCCGCGCGGACGAGATGCTGCTCTTCGAGCCTTGTGAGCGTCTCGTCCGGCAGCAGCCCTTCGTCGGCGAGGTCGTACATCTCGCCCTCGCCCTCGCCCTCCTCGGACGCGAAGGGCCGAAGCGTCTTCGCGCGGCCGACCGTGCGCCACGTCTTACGCTTGGCCGTCGTGACCAGCCAGGCTTGCAAGCGCGAGGGCTGCTCGATGTTCTCGATGCTCTCTAAGAGGGTCGTGAAAACGTCCTGGAAGATTTCGGCGGCCGCGTCCTCGTCCAAACCCGCGCGCCGCGGGATGGCGTAGATGAGCCGCTGGTAGCGCAGCACGAGCGCCTCCCACGCGCCCTCGTCGCCGCGCTTGCACGCCGCCAGCAGTTGCTCATCACTCTGCGCGGTCGCCTCCGCAATCATCTCAGAGCTTTCGCGGCAAAGGGCCGCCGACGGTGTAGAGGGTGACGGAACTGGAAAGGCCGAGCCCCGAGAGGCGGCCGGCCATCAGGACGATGATCTCCTGCTGCTGTGCGATGCCGGCCTCGACGAGCGTGCGCTCGCAGATTTTGAGCATCTCCTCGGTGTTGTCGCAGGGCGCGTGGAGGTGCGTCTCGATGCCCCAGACGAGCGACAGCTCGCAGGCGACGCCGCGCTCGGGCGTGAGCGCGACGATGCGCTGCTCGGGCCTGAGCGACGAGAGCCGGCGGGCCATCAGTCCCGAAGCGGTGATGACGGCGATGGTGCGCGCGTCGATCTCCTCGCCCGCGAAGACGGCGGCCTCGCAGAGCGCGCGGCTGACGCGGCCCGACTGCCGCCCGGCGAAGCGCGTGATCGCGTCCTGCGTCGAGGGCGGGCGCCCCGACTCGGCCGAGTCGATGATGCGCGCCATCGTCGCCACCGACAGCACCGGGTACTTGCCCGAGGCCGTCTCGGCCGAGAGCATCACGGCGTCGGTGCCGTCCCAGACGGCGTTCGCCACGTCGGACGCCTCGGCGCGCGTCGGGCGCGGCTCCGAGATCATCGACTGGAGCATCTGCGTCGCCGTGATGACGACCTTCTCCTTGCGGTTCGCCGCCTCGATGATGCGCTTCTGGTAGACGGGGACGAGTTCGACGCTCGTCTCGACGCCGAGGTCTCCGCGCGCGACCATCAGCCCGTCGGCCGCGTCCACGATCTCTTCGAGGTGGTCGATGGCCTCGGACTTCTCGATCTTGGCGACGAGGGGCTGGCGGCCTCCCGCGGCCTTGATGAGTGCCTTGGCCTCGTGGCAGTCCTCGGCGCGGCGGACGAAGGAGAGCGCGATGTAGTCGGCGCCCTCGCGCACGGCGAACTGGAGGTCGCGCCGGTCTTTGTCGGTGAGCGAGGGGATGGGAAGCGAGGCGCCGGGCAGGTTGATGCCCTTGCGCTCGGAGAGCGTGCCGCCGTTGAGAACGCGCGTGACCACGTCCGTCTCGGTCGTGGACTCGACGGTCAGTTCAATCGCCCCGTCGTCGAGCAGGATGCGCGCGCCGGGCTTCACGTCGCGCGCGAGCCCCGCGTAGTTGGTCGAGACCTCGCGCGCGTCGCCGACGACCGAGCGCGTCGTGAGCGTGAAGACGGCGTTCGATTCGAGCTGCACGGGCCGCCCGTCCTTGAGCATGCCCGTCCGAATCTTCGGCCCCGAAAGGTCTACGAGCACCGAGAGCGGCCGCTTCAGACGTTCGGCCGCGGCGCGCGCCCGCGCGATGGTCTCGGCGTGCTCCTCCTGCGTACCGTGCGACATGTTGATGCGCACGGCGTTGGCGCCCGCCGCCAGCAACGCCTCCAGCACCGCCGGCTCGCGCGAAGCCGGCCCGAGCGTGGCAAGTATCTTGGCTCTCCTCACCTCAAAACCTCTCTGCGAATTTTTATCAGTGTGCTTCGGTTGTAAACCCGCGGGCGCGGAAAGGCAAGCGAGGAGAGTAGGCAGTAGGCAGATGGCAGTAGGCAGTTTAAACAAGAAGGCGGCCGAGTCTCGTCTGACCGGCCGCCTTATCTCTTGTGGCTACGTCGTTGTGGTTTTCAACTGCCTACTGCCATCTGCCATCTGCCTACTGTCTTTCAGTCCGCCTTCTCGGCGAGCGCGTCGTTGATGGCTTGTTCGAGTTGGGCGGCGACGTTGGAGTCGTAGCCGACGAAGTGGCGGACGAGGCGGCCGCGCCGGTCGAGGACGAAGGTCTGCGGGATGGAGTCGTTGTCGGCGAGGAAGAGGCTCGTAGTCTCTTCATCGGGGTCTGCGAGTTGGTACTGGATGCCGTAGAGCTTGACGAACTCGGGGACTTTGGGCCGGTCTTCCTCGCCGCCGACGTTGAGGCCGATGACCCTGAAGCCCTTCGGCCCGTACTGCTTCTGGAGGCGGACGAGGTGCGGAATCTCTTCGCGGCAGGGCGGGCAGTAGGTGGCCCAGAAGTCGAGCACGACGACCTGCCCGCGCAGGTCTTCCAGTCGCACGCGCCGGCCGTCCGGCTGCGTCCAGGCGCCGCCCGGGGCGAGGGCGGTCACCGAGAGCGCGCGCTGACGTCGGACGAGCTCCAGCGCGACCCAACCGCCGAGTGAGTTACCGGCGACGTGCACCTGGCCGCAACCGAGCTGGTCGAGCTGG